>JALYRA010000302.1 GCA_030855545.1 Actinomycetota bacterium
TCGCTTCCTCGAGCGCGTTGCGCAGCAGCTTGGCTTCGGAGGGCCCGTCTGATGGCCATCCCGACGCTCAGCTCGATGGCTCCGACGTCTGGCCCCGCCAGCGGCGGCGACCTCGTGCGCCTCGTCGGCACCGGCTTCGCACCGAGGGTCTCGGTCCGCTTCGGTGGACGAGCCGCGGTCGTCGTCGCTGTCCGTGAGGAGGCGGGCACGAGCCTCGCCGACGTGCGCACGCCCGCCCATGAAGCGGGCCTCGTCGACGTCGAGCTTCAGAATCTCAATGCGAGCTACCTCCCGATCGTGGGCGAGTCGGTGCTGCTCATCGGTGGCTACCGCTTCGCCCGCGCGACCGTCGCCCGGGAAGCGGACCTCACTCGAATCATCCGGCAGCTGCTGCGGGAGCTGAAGCGGCAGGTGCTCGCCAACGTGAGCGCCACCGTCTCGGTCGACTACGACGACACGACGATCGACGGGCTCAACGTGATCGCGATGGCGAAGGTGCCGTCGCTCGTGCTCTCCGGGCCGACGCTGCGGCCGAACCGCTTCTACTCGGCGAACGTGCCTCACGAGGACGTGGTCGCCGGCTCCTCGGGCCCCGAGATGGTCCGCCGCAAGCCGCCGTACACGGTGGACCTCGTGTTCTCGCTGACGGCCGCCTCCGAGCGCACCGCCGAGCTGTTCAACCTCATGGCCGCGGTGGCGACGTTCCTGAATCGCAACCGTTGGCTCGAGCTATCGCGCGATCCGGACGATGCCGCTCGCGGCGTTGCGCGCTGGGAGATGGACGCCGACGGCGAATTCCGCACCCAGCTCGCCGGCAAGGACGACGTGCGTGCCTTCACGTGCGGCTTCGTCGTGCGCGGCTTCGACGTCGACGAGGGGCTCCCCCTCGACCTCGGCAAGCTTGTCGCCGAGCCGCAGCTCCAGACGCAGCCCTTCGCCGGAGGTGCCCCGTGACCGTCTCGCTCACGAACACGAGCAACCGCTGCCAGGTCTTCGTGCTCGCGCACGACACGTACTGCAGGGCGCTCGGCGATTGCGCCTGCGACGTCGAGCAGGGGCGAGCGGCGCGCCGCACGGCGAGCTCGCTCACGCTGGCAACCGGTGTGACGACGCCCGAGCTGGACGATGCGGTGCTCGGGGTACCCGAGGTCGTCCGCGCCGTCCGTCGCGGTGAGCTTGCAGTGAAGCGCCACATCACCGAGCCCCCAAGGCCCGCGCTCTCCGTGAATCCCACGCCGACCTCGTCGCCCGAGGTCAGCCGTCCCCCTGACGTGACCAGGGCCAAGAAGAAGCGAGGTGCACCGTGAGTGGACAGCTCCTGTCGTCCAAGGTCGTCATCGTCGAGGAGGAGCCCAAGGTTCGCGGCATCCCCTCGGCTCCCACGTCCGTCGCGGGTGCGGTCGGGCTCACCGAGCGCGGCCCCCTCGGGCAGGCCGTGCTCTGCTCGTCGTTCGACGAGTTCCAGACGAAGTTCGGCGGCTTCACGCCCGACTCCGAGCTGGCGCTCGCCGCGATGGGCTTCTTCGAGAACGGCGGCAGCCAGCTCTGGGTTGTTCGCACCGCCCACTACAACGACGTCGCGACCCCGGCCTCGGTGACGGCGGTGCGCGCCGCGGGCTTCCTGGTCGCTGGCGGCGGCCCCACGCCGGGCGTGCTCACCGGCGCAGCCCCCGGCCCCTTCGTCCTCGTGGACGGTGATCTCCTGCGCCTCGCAGTGAACGGCGGCGCCGATGTCGACGCCGTCTTCAACGGCTCGGCGGCGGCCATCGCCGCAGGAGGCGCGGGGCCGTACGTCCTCGCGGACGGCATGACGCTGACCCTGCGCGTCGACAACGGCCTCGAGCAGACCGTGCTGTTCTCGGCGGCGGACTTCGCCGACATCACGAACGCCACGGCCACCGAGGTCGCGGCGGCGATCAACGCCGTCATCGTCGAGCGGATCGTCCCTGCGCGGCTCTTGCGCTGTCGGACAGGGCGAAGAACCGCCTCGAGCTCAACGGGTGGGTCC
>JALYRA010000099.1 GCA_030855545.1 Actinomycetota bacterium
TGACGCGGCCGTCGGCGCGTCGAACATAGTTGCTGTCAGCAACTTGCTCGGTTGCGGCAGCTGCCGTGGCGGCTGCCGCTAGTCGGCCGCGCTCGCGCTCGTCGTCCATCTCCTCGGCGGGCGAGCCCTCCTCCTCCGGCTCCGGCTCGGCCTCGGCTGCGTCGTCGCTCTTCTCGTCCTGCTCATCCGTCTTCTCATCTGCAGCCGCCGGCGCTTTGCCGTTCTCCGAGGAGACCTCCTCGCCCTCGTCGCCGATGAACGCGATCGTCTTCCCGACCTCGACCTCGCCGGAGTCGACGACGATCTTCAGCAGCACTCCGTCTGCCTCGGCCTCGACTTCCTGCGTCACCTTGTCGGTGTCGAGCTCGTAGAGCGGCTCGCGCTTCTTGACGGGGTCGCCGACGCCCTTCAGCCACTTGACGATCGTCCCGGACTCCATGCCCTGGCCGAGCCGGGGGAGCTTGACCTCGGTCGCCATGGCTAGGAGCGGGCCACCGTTCGCTTCACGGCCTCGAGCACGTCCGCGGCGTGCGGGACGACCCATTGCTCCATCGCCGGCGCGAATGCGAGCGGCGCGAACTTCGCCCCCACGCGCTCGATCGGCGCGTCGAGATAGTCGAAGGCGCCCGCCTGCACGACCGCGGCGAGCTCGGCGCCGAAGCCGCCGCGCGTGACCGCCTCGTGGGCGGTGACGCAGCGTGTCGTCTTCTTCACCGAGGCAATGATCGTCTCTTCGTCGAGCGGCAGCAGCGTGCGCGGGTCGACGACCTCCACGGAGATTCCCTCTTCCGCCGCGTCGTCGGCCGCCTTCATTGCCTCGGGCACCATCCGGCCGATCGCGACCACGGTCACGTCGGAGCCCTCGCGGAGCACGCGCGCCTTCCCGAGCGGGATCGGCTCGATCGGGGCCGGCACCTCACCCTTCAGCGGATAGAGGAGCCGGTGCTCGAAGAAGATGACGGTGTTGTCGTCGTAGATCGAGCTCCAGAGGAGGCCGCCGACGTCCTCGGGCGTCGAGGGGTAGACGACCTTGAGGCCGGGGACGTGCACGAACCACGACTCGAGCTGCTGCGCATGCTGCGCGCCCGGGCTCCAGCCGGCTCCGCCTTGCGTGCGGATCGTCAGCGGCACCTTGATCTGGCCGCCGCTCATCGTCCGGTGCTTGGCCGCCTGGTTGACGAGCTGCTCCATCGAGAGCGTGAGGAAGTCCTGGTACATGATCTCGACGACCGGGCGCATGCCCTGCATCGCGGCGCCGATGCCGGTGCCGACGATCGCCATCTCGGAGATCGGTGTGTTGCGGACGCGCTCGGGGCCGAACTCGGCGAGCATGCCTTGCGTGACACCCATCGAGCCGCCCATCTCGGCGATGTCCTCGCCCATGATGAAGACGTCGTCGTCGGAGCGCATCGCGCTCGAGAGTGCGTCGCGGACCGCCTCGCGGTAGGTCAGCTCAGGCATAGACGTACTTGAGTGCGTCCTCGGGCCTCGGATCCGTGCCCGCCTTGGCGAACTCGACCGACGCCTCGACGATCGCCTCTATCTCGGTGTCGAGCGCCGCGAAGTCGTCGTCGCCGATCCCGAGCCGCGCCCGCAGGAGCTCGATCGGATCCTTCGTCTCGCGCAGGTCAGTGATCTCGTCCTTCTCGCGGTAGACCTGCGGGTCGCCGATGTAGTGGCCGACCAGCCGGTAGGTGCGAACGTTCAGGAAGACGGGGCCCTTCCCCGAGACGGCATGCTCGCGCGCCTTCCGGATCGCCGCGTAGACGGCTTCGACGTCCTGGCCGTCGACGTCGATCGACGTCATCCCGAAGGCGACGGCGCGTTGCGAGAAGTCCTCGATCGGCGCGTGCTGGCTCATCGGCGTCGACTCGGCCCAGGCGTTCATCTCGAGCACGAAGAGCGCCGGCACCTTCCAGAGCTGCGCCAGGTTGAGCGACTCGTGGAACGTGCCCGTGTTGGTCGCGCCGTCACCGAAGAATGCGACTGCGACACGGGGCTGCTTGCGAAACTGGAAGGCGAGTGCGGCGCCGGTGATCGCCGGCAGGCCGCCGCCGACCACAGCGTTTGCGCCGAGATTCCCTCTCTCGACGTCGTAGAGGTGCATCGAGCCGCCGTAGCCTCGCGAGCAGCCCTCCTCCTTGCCGTAGAGCTCGGCCATGACCGCGTTCACGTGCGTTCCCTTCGCGATCGTGTGGCCGTGGGCCCGGTGGGTCGAGGCGATCACGTCGTCCGGCTCGAGCGCAGCCATGACACCGGAGGCGACGGCCTCCTGCCCGATGCACACGTGCAGGAAGCCGGGCAGCTCGCCGGCGCGGAAACGCTCCTCCACCTTCTCCTCGAAGCGGCGGATCAGCAGCATCTCGCGGAAGAGCTCGTGCAGGCGCTCGTCAGACAGCCCCGCGGCGCGCTTCGACTTCTCTTCGACCTTCGCCATCGGCCCTCATTATGCTGACGGCTGCATGAAGCTCGTCGGCCAGTGGCGTCGGATCCTCGAGGAGCTCCCCGAAGGCTCGGGGGACCTCATCCTCGATCTCGTCGTTCCGCGTGCCGACCAGCAGGCAAGGGCGGCCGCGCTTCTTGGGCCTGCAGGGCCAGGTCGGATGGGACAAGAACTACGTTTCTCGGTGCACCGCGCCGGCGGCGGGATCGGATTCGACCAAGCGGCGAAGCTCCTGGGGAAGCTCGACGAGGAACGGATTCGCGGCACGCTTGCGCTCGTGACCGTCGGCGAGCGCGCCGAGGTGGCGCCACCGCCGCCCGGAACCGTCGCCGAGGCTTGGCAACTCGCGCTCGCCGCGCTCCCGCGCGACTGGAGCGACCTCTACTGCGAGCTCGAGCTGACCTCGACCGACCATCTCGACCGCGCGGCGCTTCTGATCGCGCCGGTCAATCCCGCTCGCGTTCCCGGCCGCAGTGCCTTCCGTTTCCGCGTTGCCCAGAGCTTTGGTTACGGCGCCTCCCCGACGATGACGAGGCGCTGCTTCGAGCGGCTCGACGGCGAGGGCATCCCGGGCCGACTGACGATGCTGCACGTCCTCTCGGACACGCACAACGTCGACACGCAGGGGCCCGTGTGGCGCGTCGGCGGGAGAGCGGTGTAGTGGCCGGCGACCCCGTCTCCTGGCTGCTCGTCGAGCGCGGCTGGAAGGTCGTCGATGCGAACGGCGAGAAGGTCGGCAAGGTCGACGAGGTGCTCGGGGACGAGACGACGGACATCTTCCACGGGCTGACCGTCGACGGGAACGAGATTCTCGCGGAGCGGATCGGCGAGATCCGCGAGGGCGAGGTTCACCTGCTCTGACCCGTCCCGAAGGGAGCGCGGTGTCAGACACGGGTGACTGCGGTTACGCGAGCTCGCGGGCGAGCTGGGCGGCGTCTGCGGCGGTTCGAGCTACGACGAGGCACGTGTCGTCGCCGGCGATCGTGCCGACGACGAGTGGATGCTCGAGCCGGTCGAGCGCCCGGGCGATCGCAGGCGCGGCCCCGATCTCCGAGCGAACGACGACGAGGTTCTCCGCCGCCGTCACGGTCCGCCCGAACTGTTCGAGCACCGATGCCAGGGCGGCCACGGGATCCGAGCGCCCGCCCGGCAGCACGTAGCGCTCCCGACCGAGCTCGTCACGCCCCTTCTCGACCCGCAGCTCGCGCAAATCGCGCGACAGGGTGGCCTGCGTGACCGTGCACCCCGACGCAGCGAGCGCCTCGCGAAGCTCGGCCTGCGTCCCGACACGGCGCCGGTTGATCACGCTCGCGATCAGACGCTGGCGTTCCGGCTTCGGCAGCGAGCGGGCGTCTGCGTGCACGCCACGAACTATCCAGGTTTGCCGCCGTCGTGGGCAGGCAACCTTGCAACCATGCTGAGAAAGATCCTCTGGACCGGCCATGACGGAGCACTCGGTGCCGTCGCGACCATTGGTGCACGCCGCGCCGCGTCCGGCATCTGGCGCGTGGCGACCGGCGAAAAGCCGCCGGCCAAGCGATGAAGGGTGACAAGGCCGTCGAGCCGGGCGCCGACAAGCTCGAGACGGTTGCGAGCAAGGCCGCCGGCAAGATCCGTCCGGTCGCGCCGTCGGGACCGCAGATCGACCGTTCGAAGCCGTCTTCGAAGCGGGGCCCTAATCCGTTCGTCGTCGCCGGAGCCGCTTTCGGCCTCGGGACGCTGCTCGCGAAGGCGATCGACTGGAGGGGTCATGCCCACCCCCGTCGCTGAAGCGCATCGGCCCGGCGTCGGCGAGGCCGCGAAGGGCGTCGCCGAGCACGCCAGCGCGCTCGCCAAGCTCGAGCTCGAGCTCGCCGGTCTGGAGCTGAAGCAGAAGGTCGGCAACCTCGGCGCGGGGCTCGGACTCG
>JALYRA010000008.1 GCA_030855545.1 Actinomycetota bacterium
GTGCTGACCGGGAGCGACGTCTACGGCTTGACGGCGCTCTTGATCGTGCGCGGCGCCGAGGCGCTCATCGCGGGTGAGGCTCGCGGCGCCGGCGTACTCGCGCCGGCGGAGGCGTTCGACGCGCGCACGCTCGCGGGTCGTCTCGCGCCGCTGCTCGCGATCGAGGAGTGATGTCGTCCGGCCTGCCTCGTACGGTGAAAGTCGTGCAACGGCTCAGAGCCTTGAGCGAGGCCGAGTGCTACGCCCGGTGTTACGAGTGGCGGGGAGAGGACGGCGTGAAGGTTGTCAGCGTCGAGCCTCGGCGCCCCCGGTACGAGACACCCGTTTCCGGCGAGCTGCTCCGGTCTCTCTTCGAAGACAAGCTCGATTCCCGGGAACCAGAAGCAGCCTAGCTCGGACGTCCCGGACGTCCTGGCTCCCGGATTGACGGCGGTCTTCTGCGGGATCAACCCCGGTCGCTTCTCGGCCGCCGCGAACGCTCACTTCGCGAATCCCCGGAACGATTTTTGGCGCCTCCTGCACGCAGCCGGCTTCACACCGCGGCTCTACGAGCCGAGCCAGCAGTTCGAGCTGTTGCAGCTGGGCGTCGGCGTCACGAACGCCGCCGCCCGGACCACACCCGGCTCGGGTGACCTGCGGCGCGGCGACTTCGCCGGCTCCGCAGAGCGACTCGAGCGGATCGCGATCGAGCTGCACCCGCGCGCGATCGGCTTCGTCGGCAAGGAGGCCTACCGCGGCGCGTTCAACGAGCGGCCGGAGCTCGGCATGCAGGAGCGCCGCCTCGGCGAGACGGCGCTCTGGGTGCTCCCGTCGACCTCGCCCGCGAACGCAGCGGTGCCCTGGGACGAGCGGCTGCGCTTGTTCCGGGCGTTCCGCCAATCGCTGTGAGGCTGCGCGAGGGAGCGCGGGCGGTCATCTTCGATCAGGCAGATCGGATCCTGCTCGTGCGCTTCACCTTCCCCGATCTCTCGCTTTGGGCGACGCCGGGCGGAGGTCTCGATCCCGGCGAGACACACGAGCAAGCGGTCGCGCGCGAGTTGGGTGAGGAAGCCGGCCTGGACGAGGTCGTGCTGGGGTCGTGGGTCTGGACGCGGACGCACATGCATCCGTCGCTCGACGGCAACTGGGACGGCCAGCGCGACCGCTACTTCCTCGTGAGAACGGCGGCGTTCGAGCCTGCGCCGCGCTTCACCGCCGAGCAGCTCGCGTCCGAGCACGTGTCCGCAATCCGCTGGTGGACGCAGCACGAGCTCGCCGCGTCCGAGGAGCTCTTTGCGCCGAGGCGGCTCCCCGAGCTCGTGGCCGCGCTCCTGCGCGACGGGCCGCCCGGGGAACCGATCGATGTCGGCGTCTAGCGCTTCGCGTTCTCGACGGACGGCGCCAGCACGACATCCCAGCCGCCGGCGTAGCGCCTCGCGTGGTCAACCCTGCCAGTGGTTCGTGATCGGCGTGCGCCGGTCGCGGCCGAACGCCTTCAGCCGCAGCTTCACGCCCGGTGGCGCCTGGCGGCGCTTGTATTCGGCGCGGTCGATCAGCGCGAGCGCTCGCTCGACCGTCGCCGGATCGTGGCCCGCGGCGATCAGCTCCTCTCGCGAGCGATCAAGCTCGACGTAGCCCTCGAGCACCTTGTCGAGCTCGTCGTAGGGCGGTAGCGAGTCCTCGTCCTTCTGATCGTCGCGCAACTCGGCGGACGGCGGCCGGGCGATGATCGAGGTGGGGATCAGCTCGCGGCCCGCGCGCTCGTTCAGGTGACGGGCGAGCCGGAAGACGTCGGTCTTGTAGACGTCCTTGATCAGCGCGAACCCGCCGGCGAGGTCGCCGTACAGCGTCGAGTAACCGACTGAGAGCTCGGACTTGTTCCCCGTCGCGAGCACGAGCCAGCCGTGCTCGTTCGAGAGCGACATCAACGTCATCCCCCGGACCCGCGCCTGCAGGTTCTCAGCCGCCAGTCCGGTTGTGCCGACGCCCGCGTCGTGGAACGCCCCGACCATCCCCTCGATCGGGATCTCCCGGAAATCGCAGCCGATGCTCTCCGCCAGCCGCCGGGCATCGATCTGCGTTCCCTCCGACGAGTAGCGCGACGGCATCGAGACGCAGTGGACGCGCTCGGTGCCGAGCGCACCGGCGGCGAGCGCCGCCACGAGCGCCGAA
Source organism: Actinomycetota bacterium (assembly GCA_030855545.1). Lineage (GTDB taxonomy): Bacteria > Actinomycetota > Thermoleophilia > Gaiellales > Gaiellaceae > Gaiellasilicea. The sequence goes on from JALYRA010000008.1 coordinate 2,152, forward strand.
TCGATTCCGCCGGAGAGTCCGAGCACGACGTCGCCGAAGCCGTTCTTGCCGACGTAGTCGCGCAGCGCGAGCCCGAGGGCGAGCCGCATCTGCTCGAGCCCGGGCGCGAACGGAAAGATCTCTCCGGGCGTGCCGAGATCGGCGACGAGCAGATGCTCCTCGAATCCGGGCGCCCGGGCGAGCACGGCGCCGTCGGCGCCGAGGACGACGGAGTGGCCGTCGAAGAGAAGCTCGTCCTGGCCGCCGACGAGGTTGCAGAACGCGAGCGGGAGTCCGTTGTCCCGCGCCCTCGCCGCGAGCATCGCCTCCCGTTCCTCTGCCTTCCCGACGTGGAACGGCGACGCGGAGAGGTTGACGAGCAGCTCCGCTCCGGCTGCCGCGAGCTCTGCCGCCGGCCCCGGCTGCCAGACGTCCTCACACACCGTTAGTCCGAGGTCGACACCGCCGACCGGATGCACGACCGCGTCCGTCCCGGCCATGAAGTACCGCGCCTCGTCGAAGACGCCGTAGTTCGGCAGCAGCCTCTTGCGGTAGAGCGCCTGGATCTCCCCGTCCGCACAGACCGCGCATGCGTTCGCGAGCGCCCCGTCCACGGACCACGGCGTGCCGACAAGGGCGGTGATTGCGACGCACTCGGCTGCGATCACACGGGTCGACTCCTCCGCTGCGCGGACGAACGCAGGGCGCAGCAGCAGGTCTTCCGGCGGGTAACCGGTGACCGCCAGCTCGGGAAAGAGGACGAGATCGGCGCCTGCGGAGCGCGCGTCCGCCAGAGCGGCGAGAATGCGCTCGCGGTTCCCATCCAGGTCACCGACGACGGCGTTGATCTGGGCGAGAGCGAGCCGCATCCGACCCGGATTCTACAGGTTTGCGACTCTCAGGCGAAAACATCACGATCGAGCGGCGGTTCCGCGGCCCAGCGCAGTCTGCGAATGGGGGCTACGCGGCCGGCCGTCTTGCCGCGTACCTCGATGGGCCCGCCGAGGTGACCCTGCGAATGCCGCCTCCGCTCGACCGTCCGCTCCGCGTCGTCGTCGAGGATGGCGAGCGGGTCCTCCTCTGTGAAGGAGACGACCTGATCGCCGAGGCGGAGCGCGCCACGCTCGAGATCGATCCGCCCGCGCCACCGTCGCTCGCCCAAGCCGAGGACGCCGTCACGAGGCACGTCCGCTTCCCGGGCGAGAACTTCTCGGAGTGCTTCTCGTGCGGCCTGCGCCCGGAGGACGGACTCTGCATCCATGTCGGTCCGGTCGAAGGCCGCAACCTCCATGCCGCTCCGTGGCGGGCGCACGGAGTCTCAGCCGAGGTCGTTTGGGCCGCGATCGACTGCGCCGGCGCCTACGCCGTCGGCGGTCAGGGGCGCGGCGATGTCCTTCTCGGCCGGATGGCAGCCGAGATCCGACGCCTGCCCGACGAGGGGGAGCAGTGCATCGTCGCCGCCTGGCCGCTCGGCGAGGACGGCCGCAAGCTCTACGCCGGCACGGCGCTGTTCGGCGCCGAGGGCGAGCTGTTCGCCCTCGCCCGCCAGACCTGGATCGCGCCAAAAGCGACTTAGTGTTGTTTCAACACTAAGTCTCGCGGCGGAGCCGGATCGCGTTCAGATCCTCGGCGAGGATCCGCGGGATTCGGGCTTCCAGCTCGCCGGGCGGGTCGTGCTCGGCGTGGATGTAGCGGCCCGTGAGGGCATCGAACCGGCCTGACGCGAGCTCGACCACGAGCCGTGGCGCCAGCTCCGGTGGTGTCCACGGCGCGTCGTCCGGGAATCGGTCACCGGTCATCTCCGTCTTGACGAGACCCGGGCTGATCACGAACACCTGCACATTGTGCTCCTCGACTTGCTTTGCAAGCGACTCGCCGAAGCGGCCGACCGCCGCCTTGCTCGCGTTGTAGGCGCTCGACGTCGAGCCGGGTAGGTACGACGAGCCGCTGCCGGTGATCACGATCCGGCCGCCGCCGCGCTCGATCATCCCAGGCAGGGCGAGCCGGCAGGTGAGGTAGGCGCCGAGGACGTTCACCTCGAGGATGCGCCACCAGTCGTCCGGGTCGGTTTCCCAGGACTCCTCCCACATGGCGACGCCCGCGTTCGCGACCAGCAAGTCGATCGGGCCTGTCTCGGTGAGCATCCGCTCGACATCTGCACGCTTCGTGACATCACCGACGATCGCCGTGCCGCCGATCTCCTGCGCCACCGCGTCGACCTGATCCTTCGTTCGTCCGGTGACGGTCACGTCCCACCCGTTCTCGGCGAGCTCGCGGGCGATGCCGGCGCCGATCCCACGGCCGCCTCCGGTGACAAGCGCTTCAGACGGCATTCGCAATCTCCTCCAGGGTCTCGGGGTTCTCCAGGGTCGACAGGTCGCCGGGATCCTCGC
>JALYRA010000009.1 GCA_030855545.1 Actinomycetota bacterium
GTGCGGGGTCGCGGAGCTGCTGCGCGACCGCGCCGCCCTCGTCGTCCCCGTCGAGACGGTTGCGATCCGAGAGGCGATTGGCCGACTGCTCGCCGACGACGAGCTTCGCGCCCGGCTCGGCGAAGGCGGGCGCGCCGTCGCGGCAGAGACCTCCTGGGAGGCGGTCGTCGAGCACCAGGAAAGGCTCTACCGCCAGGCGATCGATGCTTGACCTCGCGGTCGTCGGCTCCGATCCTGCCTTCGGCGGCGGGGCGGCGGCGCAGACCGAGGCGTTTCTCAGTGGCGCGCGGGAGCTCGGACGAGAGCCGACGCTCCTCTTCGACGCACATCCGACGCTCGCGGGCCGCACGCTCACCGTCGACCGGATCGAGGCGATCCGGCAGCTGCGAGCCGCACGCCGGCTGGAGCCTCGCCTGGCCGATGCGCGCTCGGTCTGGGTGGTCGCTCCGCTCGCGACGCACGGCTACGCCGCGACTCGCAAGGGCAAGCCGTATGCCTGCTGGCTCGGGACCTCGCTCGAGGACGAGTGGCGCGGCCGCGCACGCGGGCTCGGCTCGGTTCGCCGCGTTGCCCAGCAAGTCAACGCTCCGCTGCTCCGTCGTCTCGAGCGAGCCGTGATCCGCGCTGCGGCGCGCGTCTACGCGACGAGCCCGGGCTCGCGGGCGGCGATCGCCGTTGCGGGGGGAATCGACGAGGCTACGATCGAGCTGCTGCCTATCCCGGTTGACGTCGAGGCGCTGACACCCGAGCCGGACGAGGTGTGGCTTGCCCGCCTGGATGCGCCCGTCCTGACGTTTGTCGGCCGTGCGGACGACCCGCGCAAGAACCTGCCGCTCCTGCTCGAGGCGCTGCCGCTGATCCGGGCGCGGGTGCCCGGCGCGCGCGTGAGGCTGATCGGACGCGCGCCGCGGGAGCTTCCGGACGGCGTCGAGTCGGTGGGCAGGGTCCGCTCGATTGCGGCGCCACTGCGCGAGTCGAGCCTGTTCGTCCTCCCCTCGTGGCAGGAGGGGTTCGGGATCGTCGCCGCCGAGGCGCTCGCGTGCGGGGTGCCCGTGGTGACGACGCCGTCGGGTGGGCCCGAGCACCTCGTCCGCGCGTCTCAGGGAGGCCGCGTGCTCTCCGGCTGGGACCCGAGTGAGCTGGCGGACGCGGTGACGGAGCTGCTGGGGGACGCTGGTACCCTCACGCGGATGCGAGCCGCGGGCCGGGATCACGTCGTGCGCGAGCACTCGCCCGACCGGTTCCGCTCCCTTCTCGCGGACGCGCTCGACGGGAGCTGAGCAGGTGCGCTTCCTCTTCACCACGCTCCAGACCTACGAGAGCGAGTTCTACGGCCGCGTCGGCGCCGAGCTCGAACGCCGCGGGCACGACGTCTCCCATCTGACGTTCTCGCGTGCCGCCGCGACGGCGCTCGCAGAGCTGGGATTCGACGCGCGCTGCCTCCCGGACGTGGTCGCGGCGTTACCTGCGGGCGGAACGCTCGACGAGGAGCGGCAGCGGATCGAGACGACGTACGCGCTGCCGTCGATCCGGGAGATCTACCGCGTCGACTGGGCCGCCGCCGGCCTCTCGGAGGAAGCGTCGATCCGACGAACGGTCGAACAGGTTCGCGCCGTCGAGCACGTCCTCGAGGACGTGCAGCCCGACGTGCTCGTGCCGGAGGTCGGGAACGAGACGATCCGCCAGGCGATGCACCTCGCGGGCATCGAGCGCGGGATCCCGGTCCTCTTCCTCTTCTACACGATCTTCCCGAAGCCGCTGCGGCTCTACATCGACACGGTGCACGCGCCAATCGTGCCGGTCGACGCGCTGCGCGAGCTGACCGCCGAGGAGCGCGCCGAGGTGGACGCGTTCCGCGCCGAGTTCATTGCGCGCGCGACTCCGACCGTGCCGCACCGGCGCGTACCGATCGAGCTGCGTCGCGTCCGCGTCTTCGCCGACCACCTCGCGCGCCGGCGCGGCCCCGACCACGACAACGACTACCTGCGTCCGGGGAAGCTCCTGGCGACGAACGTCTCGGAGTGGACGCGGGCGAAGCTCGCGAAGCCGTTCTACGACGCCATCCCCGAGGGCCGGCCGTTCGTCTACTTCCCGCTGCACGTGACCGACGACTACAAGATCAAGAAGGTGATACCGCACTGCTACGACCAGGCGTCGATCCTCGAGCAGATCGCGGAGGCGCTGCCGCCGGGGCACGACCTGGTGCTGAAGGAGCATCCGATGTCGATCGGCCGCAACAGCCTGCGTCTGATCCGGCGACTGCGGGAGCGACGGAACGTCTTTCTCGTCGATCCGCACACGAATACGCACGAGCTGATCAGGCGCGCCGAGGCGGTCGCCGTCATCTCGTCGACCGTCGGGCTCGAGGCGCTCCTCTACGACCAGCCGGTGCTGACGCTCGGCGGGCCGTTCTACTCCGGCTACGGGATCACGCTCGACCTCGACTCGTTCGCCGAGATCCGCGACGGCGTCCCGGCATTGCTCCGCTTCCGGCCCGACCCGGAGCGGATCCGCGAGTTCCTCTTCGCGGCGATGAACCGCTGCTATCCGGGCTCGTCGGTGACGGTCGACCGCTCCGACGAGAACGCGAACGCGCTGGCGGCGTCGATCGAGGAGGCCGGGCAGGCCGCGGTCGAGAAGAAACAGGCCGCGGTCGGTTGAACGGACGCCCGAAGCGCATCCTCTTCTTCCTCGACCACGCCGGCAACCTCCGCCACTACGACGATCCGATCCGGCTGCTCGTACGCGGCGGGCACGTGGTTCGGCTCGCGTTCGCGCGGGACGCGCGCAGCGGGAGCGACCGGCTGCTCGTCGAGCGTCTCGCCGCCGGGCTTCCGGAGCTCCAGATCGAGCGCGCACCGCGGCGGGGCGACCTCGACGGGTGGCGACCGACGAGCACGCTCATCCGCGCGGCGGCCGACCTCGCGCGGTTCCTCCATCCACGGTTCGCGCACGCCCCGGCCCTTCGCTCGCGGGCGGCGGGAATGCTGCTCGACCCGAGACGCTCGAGTCCGGTTCGCTCGGGGAGCGGCCTGCGGGGATCGATCGAGACTGCTCTCGCGAGCCTGACGTCGGAGCGCGGATCCCGGACGGCGCTCCGCATCCTCGCGGCGTGCGAGCGGGCGATTCCGACGAGCCCGCGCCTCGACCGCTTCGTCGCCGCGTTCGATCCCGACGTCGTCCTCGTCACGCCGATGGTGCAGTTCGCCTCGGCCCAGGCCGACGCCCTCAAGAGCGCGCAAGCCCTCGGCATCGCGACCGGCGTCTGCATCCCGAGCTGGGACAACCTGACGACGAAGGGGCTCCTGCGCTTCGAGCCCGACCGCGTCTTCGTCTGGAACGAGGCGCAGCGGGTGGAGCTCGAGGAGCAGCACGGAATCGCGGCCGAGCGCGCCGTCACGACGGGCGCGCAGCGCTTCGACAAGTGGTTCGAGCGGCAGCCGTCGCGCACGCACGCCGAGTTCCTGGAGCACGCGGGCGTCGACGGAGGAGGGCCGTTCGTCCTCTACACCTGCTCGACGACCTTCGTCGCGTTCGACGCGCCGGACGAGGTCTCGTTCGTCCGCCGCTGGCTCGCCGCGCTGCGCGAGGACGAGCGCTTCACGCCCGGCCGGCTCGGCGTCGTCGTCCGCCCGCACCCGCAGAACGCAGCTCCGTGGGCCGGCGTCGATCTGTCCAGCTTCGGCAACGCCGTTGTCTGGCCGCCAGGCGGCGAGCACCCCGACACGGGCGACGCCCGCGCCGACTTCTTCGACTCGCTCGCCCATGCGGCGGCCGTCGTCGGGATCAACACGACCGCGATGCTCGAGGCGGCGATCGTCGGCAAGAACGTGCTGACCTGGCTCGACCCCGCGTTCGCCGGCACACAGGAAGAGACGCTGCACTTCCAGCACCTCCTGCGCGAGCACGGCGGCTTCCTGCGGATCGCGCGCAGCTCCGAGGAGCATCGGGAGCAGCTCGCCACCGCACTCGCGGGCGGATCCGACGAGCTCGAGCGGGTGCGGAGCTTCGTTGCGTCGTTCGTTCGCCCCCACGGGCTCGACGTCCCGGCTGCGCCGATTCTGGCCGCAGGCATCGTCGAGCTCGCCGAGACTCCGCGGAAGCCGCCGCCGTCGGACGCGCCCGGAGCATCCGTGCTCCGCGCGGCGCTGCTCGTCCCGGTCGCGCTCGCGACGATCCTCTCGCTGGTGCGGCAGCTCAGGCGGGCAGGCGGCGCTTGACACCGCGAGCGGCGCGGGCGAGCGCCATCGCTCCCTGCAGCGCTAGGCGTAGCGGCGTCAGGGCCAGGCGGTTCGTCCGCTCGCGAACGGGCCGGACTGCCGCGGTCTCCTCGATCGCTTGCAGGACGCGCGGCAGCGCCGGCTCGTCGAGCCCGTAGGGACGGACGAATTCCGTCAGGAAGCGCTCGCGCCGCGCTGCCGCGTCGACGTCGCGGCCCTCGAGCGTCTCCAGCAGCTGCGCGCGGTGCTCCTCTAGCGACGGGGCCGTGCGGACGAGCCCGCCGCCGACCTCGACCAGATAGCTGAAATGGAAGATCTCCGTCTGGCACTGCTCCCACTCGGGGAGGAGCAGCGTGTGCACGGTGCGGCCGACCGCGGCGGCCTCGAGCATCGCCGTCGTGTTGACGCCGACGACCGCGGCGCTGTGGTGGATCGAGTCGAAGAAGTCTCCGCGCGTCTCCTGATCCATCGGCATCGACGACTCGTGCGGCGACGGCCAGACGGCGACGCCGCCGAGGTCGTCGAACGGCACGGCAGTCCACTGCTCCTGCCGGCGTGGGTGCGGGCGGACGAGCACCTGGACGTCCGCGAGCCCTGGATCGCCGCGCACGCCGGGAATCCACGTGTCGTGCACGACGGTCGCCTCGGTGCGCTCGCCCGGGAAGAGCGCTCCCCCGAGAAAGAGCAGGTACGGCCGCGCCGGATCGAGACCGACCCGGGAGCAGAAGTCCTCACGCGCACTCGGCGTGCCGTCGAACCACTGGTCGAACGACTGCGCCCCGGTGATGACAATGCGCTCCTCGGGCAGGCCATGAAGATTCACGGCCTCGTCGCGCTGAAAGCGGTTCCAGACGACAATCCGATCGGGGATCTCGCGGATCTGCTGCTTCGTCGAGAGGTTGTCCCAGCTCGCGATGCACATGCAGGTGGGAATGCCGAGCGCCCGCGCGATCCGGACGTACTCCGAGTGCCTCCCGGCGGGCATCAGGTGCGGCGCCATTACCAGCACGTCGGGACGCGGCCCCGCGAGTTCCCTTTCGACCTGCCTGCCGCTCGGAATCGCCTCCTCCAACAGCCAAAACAGGCGCGCGAGCACCCGCCGGACACGCTCGATGCGCATCGGCCGGAGCCGAATGAAGCGGGCGACGAGCGGGTTCACGCGCCCCTCGGTCCGCGCGATCAACGGCCCGGTCCCGGTGTAGCCGGGTCCGAGCACGTGCACGTAGTCGTAGGCAGCGCGCAGGCGGTACCCGAGCGCGCCCCAGCCATCACGGTAGAGCGCGTCCGTCACGGACACCGAGAACCGAGGGTGCCGCTCGAGCTCCTCGAGCCACGCCGCCTCCCGCGGCGCGTAGTCGGCGCGCTCGTGCAGGAGATGCACGTGGTCGCCGCGCTCGAGCAGGCCGCGGATGACGGGATCGAAGAGCCGGAGATAGGAGAGCGTCCGCAACAGCACGACGACCCGGCGGCCGTCCGCCGACTGCGCGGTCACGCTACGCCTGGTCGAGATTCGACGCGAGCCAGCCCGGCGAGAGGCGCTTCTGCACCGTCGGCCGCTCGGCCGCGAGCACGTCGGCGATCCGCCGGCCCGCGTCGCCGTCGCCGAACATCGTGCTCTTCTCGAAGCGGTTGTGCGCGATCTGCTGCTTGACCGCGTCGGCGATCTCGTCCGCGTCGTGGCCGACCTCGACCACGTTCGGGCCGCGCTCGCGGTGCTGCTGACGCGAGCCGACGGTGACGGCGGGCGTCCCGAGGTAGGCGCCCTCGCGGAGCGCCACCGAGGAGTTGCCGACGATGCACGCGCAGTGCGCCATCAGCTTCACGAAGATCTCCGGCGGCAGGTTGCGGAAGAAGTGGAACCCGTGGGCGTCGCCGGTCTCGCGGAAGAGCCGGAGGCCCTTGGACACCTGCTCCGAGCCGGCGTCCACGTTCGGCCAGAAGACAAGCGTCTGGAGGCCGACCGCCGCGACTGCTTGCATCGTCTCGTTGATCTGGTCGAGGCCGTGGCCGTACTCGGTCGTCACCGGGTGCTGCATCATCAGCACGAAGGGCTTGTCGAGGTCGACAGGGCCGCCCGCGCCGCCGAAGTGCTCGAGCGTGTCCTGGCGGAGCGTCAGGTCCGTCTGCGCGACGAGGTCAATCGACGGGCAGCCGAGATTGAACACGGTCGCCGGGTCCTCGCCCATCGCGATCACGCGCTGCGCCGAGAGCTCGGTGGCCGGGAAGTGGAGATGCGAGAGCTTCGTGACCGCGTGGCGGACGCTCTCGTCGATCGAGCCGGACACCTCGCCGCCCTGGGTGTGGGCGACCGGGATGTTCATGTAGGCCGCGGCGATCGCGGTCGCGATCGTCTCGAAGCGGTCGGCGACGGTGACGACGATGTCGGGCTTCAGCAGCTCAAGCACCGTCGGCAGCTCGAGCAGCGCGAGCCCGGGCGACTTCGCCATCGTCGCCGGGGTCTCCCCTTCGATGATGAAACGGATGATCGCGTCGGGCGGGAAGCCGTCCATCGACATGACGTCGACGGCGTTGCCGAACCGCTCGAGCACGAGCGAGGCGCCTGCGACGACCTGAAGCTCGAGCTCCGGGTTCGCCTCCACTGCTGCGAGCACGGTCTTGATCCGGGCGTAGTTCGCGCGGCTCGCGACGACGACGCAGACCTTGCGGCGGTCAGCCAAGGTCGGCGGTCTCCACGAGTGCGTTCGGCGCGATCTCGCGCGCCGCGCGCCGGCCGACGACCTCGCCGAGCCGCACCGCGGGAATGCCGTTACCGGGGCGCTTCGTCGTCAGCATCTCCGACGTGATCTCCGTCCCTTCCGGGATGACCACTCGCGTCACGACGCTCTTCTCGAAGGTTGCGCGCGCGGGGTCGAGCGTCTCGTCGCGCTCCTTCTCCGCGCTGCCGAGCGCGGCCTCGACCTGGCGGACCCCGTCGACGAGGCGCGCGAGCTCCTCGGGGGTCAGCGACGCGTGGTGATCGGGGCCGTACGACCGCTTCGAGAGCGTGAAGTGCTTTTCGATCGCGGAGGCTCCAAGCGCGACGGCTGCGATCGAGGTGTGGATGTCGGGCGTGTGGTCGGAGAGCCCGTACGGGAGGCCGTAGCGCTCGCCCATCGCGGGCATCGCGCGCAGGTGCACCTTCTCGGGCGGCGCGGGATACGACGACGTGCATTGCAAGACCATCAGGTCGCCGGCGCCGCCGTCGCGCAGGATCCCGAGCGCACGCTCGATGTCCTCGGGGCCGGCCATTCCCGTCGAGACGAGCGTCGGCTTGCCGGTCGCCGCGACAGCCTCGAGCAGGGGCGGATTCGTCACCTCGCCGGACGCGATCTTGTAGACAGGGTTGCCGATCTCCTCGAGCAGCTCGACCGCCTCGACCGAGAAGGGGGAGGAGAAGAAGAGCAGTCCCAAGTCCTCCGCGAACCCCTTCAGGTGGCGGTGCTCGTCGACCGTGAGCTCCATCCGCTTGGTGAACTCCCAGCGCGGCTCGGGGAAGTGCGGCGGTGTCGGCGTCGACGGGTGCATCTCCGCCTCGGTGATGTGTGTCTGGAACTTGACCGCGCCGGCCCCGGCCTCCGCCGCGGCGGTGACGAGGCGCTCGGCCTGGTGGACGCTGCCGTCGTGGTTGTTGCCGATCTCGGCGATGATCAGCGCGTTTCCAGGCGAGGCGATACCGGCAAAACTCACGCGCGTGAGTGTAGCGGGGCGTCGAGGCGCGGCTGACGAGCGGCCGCTCAGGCCTCGCGGAGGAACGTCCAGGTCGGCTCGGCCGAGTCTCGAGGGGACGGCGCGGCGCCGGTCTCGGCCGCGAATGCTCTGCCGTCCTCGTCGCCTGGCTCGACCCGGATGTGCGCGGCGGGGTCGCGGACGAGCTTCGCCTGCTTGCCATGCTCGGGAGTGACGAGGAGCGTCGTGCGAATCGTGTGGTCGCCCTCGGGCACCCGACCCGCCGGGACCCGCAGCACTGCCACGTGGCGGCCGGCCGCCGCAACCAGCGTCGGCTCTTCGGCGAACGTGTGCTGCCAAGAGCTAGCGATGAGACGAACGCGGCAGACAACGGTCGTCTCGTCTCGGGCCGTCTCGAAGTGGACCCGCACTTCCCACTCCTCCTCGAGCGGGACGACGTGCGCCGGACGCCCGTTCGCTCCCCTCGTGTCCACCCAGAGAATCGCCGCGTGCGCGTCGAAGCCCTTGCGCCGGATTTCGGGGACCGGCTGTCCGCTTACTTCGCGGGGCTTCGGAGCCAGCACCTGCTCTGCGGGACCGATCTCGACGATCGTTCCCTCTTCGAGCCGCACAACCCGGCGGCAGAGCTGCAGGACCGCGTCCTCGTCCTCGCAGGCGATCACCACCGCGGCACCTCGCTCGAGCGACTCGGAGATCCGCCGCAGGCACCGTCGACGAAACGCCTCGTCGGAGGCGGGCGGAAGCTCGTCGACCACAAGCACGTTCGCGAACGGATCGAGGGCCGCCGCGATCCTCACCTGTCGCGCGCGTCGCCTGGCGTCGGTGATGGCCACGGCGTCCTCGAAGTCGTCGCCAAGCGCAAGCCTCAGCGTTTCCTCGACGTACTCCGCTCGCTGCCGTCGCGGCACGCCCGCCATCACCGCCAGCAGCCTGGCGACTCGCCGCGGGTGGGTCTCGCGCCGCGAAAGGAGCGTTGCGAGCTCGGTGC
>JALYRA010000069.1 GCA_030855545.1 Actinomycetota bacterium
GTCGAAGACGGGGTAATGCTCGCTCTTGACGGTGGGAGCGCCGACGATCGTGTTCCGCTCGTCGATGTAAGCCACGACCTCCTCGACCTCGCTCGGTGCGTAGCCGAGCTTGTCGAGCGCCATCGGCACGGTCTTGTTCACGATCGTGATCTCGCCGCCGCCGACGAGCTTCTTCGACTTCACGAGCGAGAAGTCCGGCTCGACGCCCGTCGTGTCGCAATCCATCATGAAGCTGATCGTCCCGGTCGGAGCGAGCACGGTCGCCTGCGCGTTCCGGTACCCGTGCAGCTCGCCCTGGTCGAGCGCGTCGTCCCACGCCTGTCGCGCCGCTGTCAGCAGGTCCTCGGGCACGGAGTCGGAGTCCTGGATGTTTCCGACCGCGGCGCGGTGCTTCGCGATCACGCCGATCATCGCCGCCGCGTTCGGGCGGTAGCCGGCGAACGAACCCATCCGCTGGGCGACCTCGGCCGACTTGCGGTAGGCGCGGCCCGTCATCAGCGCCGTGATCGCCGCCGCGTAAGCCCGGCCGTCGTCGGAGTCGTACGGGAACCCCCGCGCCATCAGGAGCGCGCCGAGGTTCGCGTAGCCGAGCCCGAGCTGGCGGAACGCCTTCGCGTTCGCGTCGATCTCCGGCGTCGGATACGACGAGTAGCCGACACAGATCTCCTGCGCCAGGAACATCACGTCGACCGCATGCTCGAAGGAGGCGACGTCGAACTCACCGTCCTCGCGCCGGAACTTCATCAGGTTGAGCGAGGAGAGGTTGCACGCCGAGTCGTCGATCGACATGTACTCCGAGCACGGGTTCGAGGCGTTGATCCGCCCCGTGTTCGGAAGCGTGTGCCAGCCGTTGATCGTCGTGTCGTACTGGACGCCGGGATCGGCGCACTGCCACGCCGCCTCGGAGATCTGCCGGAGCAGGCCGCGCGCGTCCGTCGATTCGACGACCGAGCCGTCGGTGCGGGCGGTCAGATTCCATTCCTTGCCCTCGACCGCCGCCTCCATGAAGGAGTCGGTGACGCGGACCGAGTTGTTCGCGTTCTGGTACTGGATCGAGGCCCAGTCGGGCGAGTCGAGCGACATGTCGTAGCCCGCCTGCTCGAGGACGCGCGCCTTCCGCTCCTCCTTGGCCTTGCACCAGACGAACTCCTCGATGTCCGGATGGTCGACGTCGAGCACCACCATCTTCGCCGCGCGCCGCGTCTTACCGCCCGACTTGATCGTCCCCGCCGACGCGTCGGCGCCGCGCATGAAGCTGACAGGGCCGCTTGCGTAGCCGCCCTTCGAGAGCTGCTCCTTCGAGCTGCGCAGCTTCGAGAGGTTGAGGCCCGAGCCGGAGCCTCCGCGGAAGATGACGCCCTCGCGCCGGATCCAGTCGAGGATCGACTCCATCGAGTCGTCGATCGAGAGGATGAAGCAGGCCGAGCACTGCGGCTTCTCCTCGAAGCCGACGTTGAACCAGACCGGCGAGTTGAAGGAGGCGTACTGGTTGACGAGGATCGCCTTCAACTCCGCCTCGAACGTGTCGGCCTCCTCGTCGGCTGCGAAATAGCCGCCGGCTCGGCCCCAGCCGCCGATCGTGTCGACGACGCGGCCGACCATCTGCTTGACGCTGCGCTCGCGCTCCGGGGAGCTGAGCCGCCCGCGGAAGTATTTCTGCGCGACGATGTTCGTCGCCGTCTGCGACCAGAAGCGCGGGAACTCGACGTTCCGCTGCTCGAAAGCCGGGCCGTCCTTGCCCGGGATGATCGCGTCGCGGAGCTCCCAGTCGATCTCGTCGAACGGATCGCGACCGGGGATCGTGAAGAAACGCTTCGGAGTGACCGACGCCGTCTCGTCGACGACGGCGTTCACGTACTCGTCCTGCGGGGTTGCTGCTTCCTTGATCTGTTTTGCGGTCGCCATTCTCGTCCTCTCCCGTGCGGCTTGTACGGCGCTCGCAGGTCGGCGTTCTGCGGGCCTCTGAGCGGATCGGGGACGTTAGTCCCAGCACCGGACGGATCGCAGAAAACCGCTTGAAGAAGCCGAAAACCGACTCCATTGTAGCCACTGCCGCGGTGTCTGCGCCGGGGTGCTAGACGGTGGGCGGGGGGATCCGGCCGGCCTGAATCCGGCGGATCACGTATCCGGCCGAGCCGGCGGCCACGAGCAGCAGCGCCAGGCCCGCGAGGATCAAGAGCGGTATCGGAACCGAGCTCGCGCTCTCGCTGCCGACTGGGGAGGAGACCTCCGAGCCGTCGCCAGAACCTCCCTCACCGGAACCGCCGG
>JALYRA010000087.1 GCA_030855545.1 Actinomycetota bacterium
CGCTCGTCGTGACCACCGGAGCGCTGGCCGAGGTGGTTCCTTCGACCACTGCGCACGTGCTGGGCTCGCTCACCTTCGGCATCGGCTTCGTCTTCCTGACGGTCGGCCGATCGGAGCTGTTCACCGAGAACTTCCTCATTCCGGTGGCCGCCGCTCTCAAGGGGCACTGCACCACGCGCTCCGTCGCGCGCCTCTGGGTCATCACCTTCGCCCTGAACCTCGCCGGGATCGCCCTCTTCGTCGCCCTCGCGAGCGTCCCCGGGGTTCTCGAGCCCGAAGCGCTGCAGGCGGCCGGCGAGCTGGCCGACACCCTCGCTGGGCGCGATCTTCCGGCGGCGGCGGCGAGCGCGGTGCTCGCGGGAGCGGTCATCACTACGTTCACGTGGCTCGCCGAAGCCGCCGAGAGCGACCTGACCAGGGTCCTTGTCGCACTGGCGGTCGGCTTCGCTCTCCTGGCTCCCAGCACAAACCACTCGGTGATCGGGTTCGGCGAGATCCTCTTCGGTCTCCTGGCCGGCACCACGAGCGCCGACGGGATCGACCTCCTGCGCAACACCGCGGTCGCGACCCTGGGAAACGTCGCGGGAGGCGTGGTCCTGGTCGCCTTCGTCCGCAGCGTCCAGTCTCAGGTGCCCAAGAGATGACGTCACCTCGACCCGAAGAGCCGGTCCCCGCGTCCGGGCGGCAGGTCGAGCTGGTGGCCGGCGGCCTGCGGGTTACGGTCCTCGAGGTCGGAGGTGGAGTGCGAGCCTTCACGAACGGCGCGCACGTCATGGCTTTCACCGGCGACGACCTGCCGGACCCGGTGCAACGGCGCCGCTCGCTCGGCGTCGAGCCGATGGGCGCGTTTGTTCGAGCTCGAGCCAGGGTACGGCCGTAAGACATGAGAGCGCTTGCGTTGAACGCGACGCTCAAGCCGTCCCCAGAGAAGTCCAGCACGGAGGCGCTGACGCGTGTCGTGCTCGATGCGCTGAGCCGGCGGGCGGTCGACTGCGAGATGGTCCGGCTCGTGGACTACGACATCGCGCCCGGCGTCGTCTCGGAAGCCGTGCGCGAGGGCGACGCGTGGCCGCAGATCCACGCGAAGATTCTCGCGGCCGACATCCTCATCCTCGCCACGCCGACGTGGGTGGGCCAGCCCTCGAGCATCATCAAGTGCGCGCTGGAGCGCATGGACGCGCTCCTGAGCGAGACCGACGCGGAAGGCGTGCCCGTCGCCTACAACAAGGTCGCCGGCTTCGTAGTGACCGGCAACGAGGATGGCGCCCACCACGTGATCGCCGAGATGGCGCAGGGCGCGATCGACTACGGGTTCACCGTCCCGGGCCAGGCGTGGACGTACTGGAACAAGGGCCCCGGCCCGGGCGAGGAGGTCTACCTCACCACCGACGAGACGGAGTGGTCGAACACGACCGGCGAGGCCGCGGCACAGAACCTCTACGCGGTGGCCCACGCCCTGTCGGTCAACCCGATGAGCGCACCGCCCTCGTAAGTTTACGTCGCGACCGCCGCGCGCGCCGGGTCCACCCGCTTGGCCGCCAGCCGCTCGCCCAGTCGCGACGCGAGCGCCATGATCGTGAGGGCCGGGTTGGCGGAGCCCTGCGTGGGCATCACGCTGCCGTCGCAGACGAACAGGTTGGGTACGCCCCACACGCGATGATCGGCGTCTATGACGCTGTTGTCGGGGCTCGTGCCCATCCGGCAGCCGCCCACGAGGTGCGCGTAGCGATCGATGGTCAGGAGGTCGGACGCGCCCGCCGCCTCAAGGATCTCGGCCTGGATGCGCTTGGTGTAGGCGATGTTCGCGCGGTCGTTGTCGCACTGCGTGTAGTCGAAACGCGCGATCGGCATCCCGAAGGCGTCCCGCTCCTCGGCGAGCGTCACACGGTTGCCGGGAAGCGGAAGCAGCTCGGACAGCGCACCGGCGACCGCCCAGTGGTTGTAGTCGCGCATGTACTCGCGCAAGGCCTTGCCCCAGTGCCCGTCGGCCAGGACGTGCTCGGCCCAGCCGACCGGCAGGGGGGAGACCGTCTGGATGCTGAAGCCGCGGGCGAAGCCGCGCGACTTGTCGGTCTCGTAGAACTGCTCGCTGGAGACCTCGGGCGGCGGGCCCTTGTACATCCGCATCGTCTCGGAGAAGCGCCCGGCGACCTGCGGTGCGCCCTGCACCATGACGTAGCGCCCGACCTGGTCAGCGCCGTTGCCCACGCCGGAGTTCA
>JALYRA010000096.1 GCA_030855545.1 Actinomycetota bacterium
GAGCTCGAGCGCGCGCTCGAGCGGCGAGACCGCAGGCTCGCGTAGAAGCCGCCCGCGGCGGAGGAGAAGCCACGCGGCCGCGGCCGACCCGGCGACGAGCAGAGCCCCGAGCACACCGAGGATCCAGGCGAGCGGCGTCGGCGACACGCGGAAGGACGGGTCCGGCAGCGAGACGGCGGCACGCCAACTCGGCGGCCACTGATCGGGGTTCTCGCCGGTGTTCTCGGGCTCGAACTCCTGCTGCTGCATTCGTGAGACGACGGTGATCTCCGGAAAGGTGACGTCCCGCACAGACCCGACGCCCGAGGTGATACGCGCCCCCCAACCGGGGCTCGTGAACCCGCCCTCTGGCGGTACGCAGAAGAGCGTCAGGCACTCGAGCTTGATCGTGTAGAGGAGCGCCGTCAGGTTGCCGGAGTCGACGCGCTCGATCGTCGCGCGGTCGCGGTAGGGCCTGAACCCGTACAGCACCTTGACCACCTCGGGGTCGACCCGGTCGCGGTCCATCAGGATCCTGATCCCGGCCGTGAGCGTGTCGCCGAAGGCGCTCGTCTGCGGCGACAGCGTCGTCGTCACCGCGAACGTCTCACCCGGAGGAAGTGACAGCCGCTCCTCGGAGCCCGCCGCGCAGCCGGCCGCGAGCACAACGAGTGCGATCGCCAGCGTGCGCGTCACCACCTCCGCCCCCGCTCCGCCTGGCGCCGCTCGGCCCAGTCGATGAAGACGGCATGGACCGAAGCGCCGTCGCTGACCTCGAGCAGGAGCGGATCGATACCGAGCTCCTCGAAGTCGTGCAGGAGGTCCACGTGGCGACGCTCGTTCTCCGTTCGGCGGACGGACACTTCGCGCTTCGTCAACCGAGCACGGCCGGCGGCGCGAGCGCTTACGTCGGCGAAGGGCACGGCGATGCCGCTCACGTCGGGGAAGCTGCGTTCCCAGGTGGGGTCCTGGATCACAACGGGGATCAGATCCCAGCCGCGCTCGATCGCCTCCAGCCAGGCATCGCGCGGCGGCGGCGAGAGGAAGTCCGAGAGGACGAAGACGAACGAGCCGAGCGGCAGTCGCGGCCGGTGATGTGCGAGCCGCTCGAGTCCCAGGGCGAGCGTGTCCTCGGGCGCCGCGAAGCGCGAGCGCTCCTGTCCCTGCCAGAGGTCGCGGCGGCCGCGCGGTGCGCGCCAGTACTCCTCGCCATCCGCGTAGTCGAGGTAGGCGGGCATGCTCCGCGCCGCGAGCGCGCTGTGCAGAACGATGTCGACGGCGTTCTCGAGCGCCTCCCATTTTCGCAGCCACGGGAAGGGGTCGCCGTACAGCGCCATCGAAGGGCGCCGGTCGGCGAGCACAACGACCCACGGCGCCTCGTCGGAATGGCGCTCGCGGACGATGAACTCGTCGACTCCGCGAGCCGACGAGAGCCGAGCCGAAGCCGCCCAGTCGATGTTGTCGACGTTGTCACCCGGCCGGTAGGCGCGCGAGCCGGCGATGTCGCTGCCGACCCCGCGGCGCGCGCTTCGCATCGCCGCGTACGACATCCCGAGCAGGGGACGGCGCGGCACGAGCGGAAAGGTCTGCTCGACCGCGGACATCCGCTAGTGGCCGGGAGGGGGAGCGGCTTCGAGGCACTCCTGCTGTAGCTGCGCGGACGCAGCGGGCCAGCCGGAGCGGCGCACCTCGGCGAGAAAGCTCGGCCGGAAGACGATCCGGTGCATGACGACTGAGGTGAAGAGATGCTCGACGTCGGCGGGGATGACGTAACCCCGTCCCTGGACGAGCGCCCACGCGCGCGCCGCCGACTCGAGCGCGATCGAGCCGCGAACAGAGCTGCCGATCGCGACCGAGTCCAACTCGCGGGTCGCGCGAACGAGGCAGACAATCCAGCGGCGCAGAAGGTCGTCGACGTACACCGACTGCGCGGCGACGCGGAGCTCGTGGATGTCCGAGAGGTCGAGAACCGGCTGGAGCAGGTCGATCGGATGGCCGGAACGCTGCTCCTCGACGATCCGCAGCTCCTCGTCGAGCCCGGGGTAGCCGAGCGTGGTCCGCAGGAAGAAGCGGTCGAGCTGCGCCTCGGGCAGCGGGAACGTGCCCTCGAACTCGATCGGATTCTCGGTCGCGAGCAGCAGGAACGGCTGCGGCACCGGGCGCGTCTCGCCGTCCACGGTCACCTGGCCCTCGGCCATCGCCTCGAGCAGCGACGACTGCGTCTTCGGCATCGCGCGGTTGATCTCGTCGACGAGGACGATATTCGCGAAGATCGGGCCTGGCCGAAACTCGAAGTCGCGCTCGCGCTGATTGTAGATCGAGAGGCCGGTGACATCGGTCGGCTGCAGGTCGGGTGTGCACTGGATCCGCGACGATTCGACGCCGTCGATCGAGCCGGCAATCGCGCGCGCGAGGATCGTCTTCGCCGTACCGGGAACGTCCTCGAGCAGGACGTGGCCGCCGCAGAGCAGGGCTGCCAACACGAGCTCGATCCGGTCGCGCTTGCCGTGCACGACGGTCTCGACGTTGTCGAGGAAGCGCTGCGTGAGCGCTATCGGCTCGGCGAGCGCATCGTCGTCTGCTGCGTGGAGCGGCTTAGCTTCCAGTTTTCCCTCTTTCACTCGGAGTCCCCAGGGCTCACACACGGTATCCCGCGGTGAGACTCGCGGCCACGCCGTTTTGTTAAGGCACCGGAAAGGAATGAGGCTCCGGTGAGCGGAACGGTCGCAGCGAAAGGCAGGCGCGCGGGCAACAGCCCGTGGTTCGAGCGGCTGGGCAGGCTCGGGCTTGTGGCCAAGGGTGTCCTCTACGGAGTGATCGGCATCCTCGCGGCCAAGGTGGCGCTCGGCGGCCGCGAGGAGGACCCGGACAAAGGCGGCGCCCTCCGCACGATCGCCGAGCAGCCGTTCGGCAAGGGACTCCTCGTCCTGCTCGCGGCGGGACTCGCCGCCTATGCGCTGTGGCGTCTCGCGCAGGGGTTCCTCGACCGCGACGACGAGGGCGAGGGCGCGAAGGGGCTCGCCAAGCGCGGCGCCGCCCTCGCCAAGGCCGCCTGGTACGGCACCCTCTGTGTCCTGACGGTCTCGACTCTCGTCGGTGGTGGCAGCGGCGGCGGGAACGAGCAGAAGACGACTGCGGGCATCTTCGACCGGCCGGGCGGGCGCTACCTCGTCTATGCCGCCGGCCTCGCGTTCGTCGGCGCCGCGGTATTCAACGGCTACCGCGCGGTCACGGGCAAGTTCAACGAGAAGCTGAAAACAGGCGAGATGAGCGAGGCGGAGGAGAAAGCCGCCACGGGCGTGGGCGTCCTCGGCCACCTTGCGCGGCTCGTCGTCTTCGGCCTGATCGGCGCCTTCCTGCTCGAGGCGGCCTGGACGTTCGACGCGAAAGAGGCGCGCGGGCTCGACGGCGCGCTCCTCGAGCTGGCGCAGGAGCCGTACGGAGGCGTCCTGCTCGGTGCCGTCGCGACCGGGCTGATCGCGTACGCGCTCTACTGCTTCGTGCAGGCGCGGTACCGCCGCATCTAGATTCCACGTATGGCGACGATCGCCGACGGCCGCACGCTTCCCTTCGACTGGTACTCCGACCCGGCAGTGCTCCGGCTCGAGCGCGACCGGATCTTCCGTCTCGTCTGGCAGTACGCCGGCCGCGCCGACCAGGTCGCGGAACCGGGCGCGTACTTCACCTGCGACCTCGGCGGCGTCCCGATCGTCGTCGTTCGGGACGAGGACAACGTCGTTCGAGCCTTTCACAACGTCTGTCGCCACCGCGGCTCGCTCGTCTGCGAAGGCGAAGGGAAGCGGGCCTCGCTGCAGTGCCCCTACCACGCGTGGACATACGGGCTCGACGGGTCGCTGCGCTCCGCTCCTCGCTCCGACCGCGAGCCGGGGTTCGAACGGGAGAGCCTCGGCCTCGTGCCGGTCCCGGTCGAGACCTGGGGGCCGTTCGTCTTCGTCAATCCGGACGCCGAGGCGGCGCCACTCGCGGAAACGCTTGGTGAGCTGCCCGCGCTCGTCGATGCCTCCGGAATCGACCTCGACTCACTCCGCTTTCTCCATCGCGCGACCGGCGACGAGTACGCGGCGAACTGGAAGGTGTGCAGCGAGAACTTCCTCGAGTGCTACCACTGCCAGATCGCCCATCCGGGCTTCTCGAAGGTGGTCGACGTCTCGGTGGATGCGTACATCCTCGAGGAAAGCAGGCTCTTCTCGACGCAGTACGGACCCGTGCGCGAGGCCTGGAAAGGGGATTTCGACCCGCGTGGGCCGATCGAGCGGGGCCAATTCCACTTCGTCTGGCCGAACCTGACGATCAACATCATGCCCGGCCACCCGAATCTCTCGATCGGGCCGATCGTGCCGACCGGGCCGGAGACGACCTCTCGGTTCCTCGACTACTTCGTCGGGCCGGACGTCGAGCAGGCGTGGATCGACGACATGCTCGGGTTCGACGACCAGGTCGGCGCCGAAGATCGTGTCCTCGTCGAGCGCGTCCAGAAGGGCCTCCGCGGCGGCGGCCTCGAGCACGGGCGGCTGATGCAGGACTCCGAGCGCCTGATCGCTCACTTTCAGGGGTTGCTCCTCGACGCGCTCGCGTAGGCCTTCTTCACCGGTTCGTTACCCATCGGTAACCATGATGTCGACATGCTGAGTGGCCGATGGCTGTGACTCCCGCGCAGGAGACTGCGAATCGCCTGCTGAACCGCGAGCTCTCCACGTTGGAGTACAACGCGCGGCTGCTCGACCTCGTCGCCGACGACACGCTGCCGCTGCTCGAGCGCGTGAAGATGTGCCGGTTCGTCTCGTCGAACCTGGACGAGTTCTTCATGGTGCGCGTCGCCGGGCTGCTCGATCAGGCGGCTGCCGGCCTTGCCGTCCGCTCGAGTGACGGATTGACTCCGCTTGTCGCGCTGGCGCGCATCCGCGAGCGCGTGCTCGAGCTGACCGCGCGGCAGTCCAAGCTCTGGAAGAAGACGCTCTGCCCACTGCTCGCCGAGGAGGGGATAGTGGTCTCAGCCGTCGGCGACCTGGACGCCGCCGAGTTGCGGTCGCTCGACGACCGCTTCCAGCGCGAGATCTTTCCGGTGCTGACGCCACTCGGGGTCGGTCCGGGCCAGCGCTTTCCGTACATCTCGGGTCTTTCGCTGAGCCTCGGCGTCCTCGCACGCGACCCGGAGAGCGGCGAGGAGCGGTTCGCCCGCGTGAAGGTGCCGGAGGGGCTGCCGCGATTCATGCCGGCGGGTGACCGCGGCCGGCTGCTGCCGCTCGAGAACGTGATCGCGCACTTCCTCGACCGCCTCTTCCCTGGGATGGAGATCGTCGAGCGCTCGGCGTTCCGGGTCACGCGCGACGCCGACTTCGAGGTTTCCGACGAGGCCGACGACCTGCTCGAAGCGGTCGAGCACGAGCTGCGCCGCCGCCGCTTCGGCGACTGCGTCAGGCTCGAGATCTCGAGCTCGACCTCCCGCGCGATGCTCGAGCGGCTCCAGCAGGGCCTCGGCGCCGCCGACGACCAGGTGTACGAGGTGCATGGCCTCCTCGACCTCGCCGACCTCGATCAACTCGTCGAGATCGATCGTCCGGAGCTGAAGTACGAGCCTTCGCCCGGAGCCGCCCCCGCCCGACTCGCGCGCGTGAAGGCGCCGCGCGACCTCTTCGCCGAGATCCGTCGCGGCGACTTCCTCGTCCATCAACCGTACGAGTCGTTCGCCGCGAGCTTCGAGGCGTTTGTCCAGGCGGCCGCGGCCGATCCCGACGTGATCGCAATGAAGACGGCGGTCTACCGCACGAGCGGCGACAGTCCGCTCGTGCCGGCGCTGATTCAGTGCGCCGAAGAGGGCAAGCAGAGCGTTTGCCTCGTCGAGCTCAAGGCACGGTTCGACGAGCACCGGAACATCGAGTGGTCGAGGGCCCTCGAGCAAGCCGGCGTCCACGTCGTCTACGGCTTCTCCGACCTGAAGGTGCATGCGAAGATGACCCTCGTCGTTCGCCGCGAGGGCGACGGGCTGCGACGGTACGTTCACATCGGAACCGGGAACTACCACGCTGTGACCGCGCGCTCGTACGAGGATCTGAGCCTCTTCACGGCCGACCCCGAGATCGCCGAGGACGTGGCGGCGCTCTTCAACCACCTGACCGGATTCGGCCGGCCCGAACGTTTCCGCAAAATCCTCGTTGCGCCGTTCAGCATGCGCTCCCGCTTGATCGAGCGGATCC
Organism: Actinomycetota bacterium; assembly: GCA_030855545.1. Lineage (GTDB taxonomy): Bacteria > Actinomycetota > Thermoleophilia > Gaiellales > Gaiellaceae > Gaiellasilicea. Next base: position 6,195 of record JALYRA010000096.1, read on the forward strand.
GGGCAGCGGCGTCCGCCGGCGCGAAGGCGCACATCAGGATCAAGGTGAACGCCCTCACCGACCCGACCGTGATCGACGAGCTCTACGCCGCCTCGCAGCAGGGGACGCGGATCGAGATCGTCTCGCGCTCGATCTGCATGCTCCGCCCGGGCGTTCCGGGCCTGAGCGAGAACATCCGCGTCCGCTCGATCGCGGGGCGCTATCTCGAGCACAGCCGCCTCTACGGCTTCGAGATCGACGGTGAGTCGGAGTTCTTCCTCGGCAGCGCCGACCTGATGACCCGCAACCTCGATCGCCGCGTCGAGGTGCTCGTCCCCGTCGAGCAGGCACGGCTGCGGCAGGAGCTCGCCGCTGTCTTCGACAGTGCCTGGTCGGACACGACCTCGTCCTGGGAGCTTGGTCCAGACGGAAGCTGGACGCGCCGCAAGCGTGGGAAGGACGAGCGCGCGCACGCCCATCAGCAGAACCTTCAACGCCGGGCTCGCCTGCGCTCTCGGCGGGCGCTCGGATCGCGCAGCCGCGGCCGGTGAAGCTTCGGGGTCTGACCGGGGTGCTCTCCAGAATGACGGGGATGCGCGTGGGGGTCATCGACGTGGGCTCGAACACGGTCCGTCTGCTCGTCGCGTCGGCTGACGCCGACGA
>JALYRA010000109.1 GCA_030855545.1 Actinomycetota bacterium
GCCGTGCACCACGCCGAGCGCTGCCTCGACTGGTGCGGGAGCGGCGAGGTCGAGGACTGGGACCTCGCCTTCGCCCACGAGGCGCTCGCGCGGGCCCACACGGTGACCGGGAACTCAGACGAGGCCGAGCGGCACAAGCGGCTGGCGCGAGCAGCCGGCGACGCGATCGCCGGCGCCGAGAACCGCGAGCACTTCGAGAACGACTACGCGAGCCTCTAGCTGCGGAGCTGCGCGCGCGTGCCGATCGCGATCACCGGCGCGTCGCCGGGGCGGAGCCAGCGGAGAACCGCGCGGAGCTCCGCCTTCCGGAGGCTGACGCAGCCGATCGTCGGCCCGCCGGTCTGGGCGTGCAGGAACATCCCCGAGCCCTTGCCGGGGACGGCGGGGCGCGTGTTGTACTCGAACACCGCCAGGAACGGATACGGCCGCGGCTGCTGCCACATCCCCTCGCTCAGGCCGCCGAAGGGCGGCTTCGTGCCGCAGGGGACGTGCTGGAAGGTGTTGTAGGTCGGCGACGAAGGATCCTCGTCCCACCAGTCGCCGCAGCGGAGGCGACGGTAGTTGAACTTCACGCCCGGGTTCGGCTCGTTGCCGTACATCGTGCGGCCGATCCGGTAGGTGCCGGTCGGAGTGGTGCCGTCGCCTTCGCGGCGGTTCGCTGAGAGCCCGTTCTTACCCAGGCGCGCGCTGTAGGGGCCCGCGACGGCGACCCAGCAGCCGCGCACGCGCTTCCACGTCCGAAGCTCGGCGTACGTCGTGCGCGCGACCGTCGCCTCGACGGTGATCAGCTGCTTCGCGGTGGCGGGTGTGTTGTCGAGCCCGTTCGCGAGGTTCTGGGGGCAGGCGATCGCGAGCGTGGAGGCCAGGGCGGCGAAGGTGAGCACGGAACCAAGGGTACGCTGGATCGATGCGAATCGTCGCGTTCGTTCTGGCCGCCGCACTCGCCGGTGGGGCCTCGGCTGCCATGGCGCCCGCACCCAAGTTCAGCGCGGAGGTGGAGCCCGTTCGCTGGACCGACCTGCGCCATTCCTATCGCGCCGGCTGTCCGGTTGGTCCTTCGCAGCTCCGCACGGTCGAGGTCTCGTACTGGGACTTCGCCGTTCGGCCGCAGGTCGGGAGGATCGTCGTTGCGCGCGGGGTCGCCGATGACGTGGTCGCCATCTTTCGCCGACTCTGGGCAGCGCGCTTCCCGATCAAGCGGCTCCGGCCCGTATCCGCGTACCGCGGCAGCGACGACGCCTCCATGGACGCCGACAACACCTCCGCGTTCAACTGCCGTTTCGTCGGCGGCACCTCACGCTGGTCGATGCACGCCTACGGCGAGGCGATAGACGTCAACCCGGTCGAGAACCCGTACGTGCGCGGCTCTACCGTGTCTCCGGCCGCCGGACGCGCCTATCTCGACCGGAGCCGCTACCGCAAGGGAATGGCCGTCCGCGATGGCGTGCTCGTGCGTGCGTTCGCGTCGGGCGGCTGGAAGTGGGGCGCCTCGTTCGGCGACTACCAGCACTTCTCGGCGACCGGTCGCTAGGAGCTAGGCCAGCAGCTTCTCGAACCGTGCGGCGTCGTCGAACGGGCCGATCACGGCGAGGTGGAAGCCCGTGTCGACGATCTCCTGCGCGACGCGCTGGATGTCCTCCGCGGTGACGGCGTCGAGCGCGGCCAGAATCGTCGTCGGCTCCTCAGCCTTCCCTTCGAGTACCTCGCGCCGGAGGCCGAACATGATCGTTCCGTGCGGGCTCTCGAGCTGGAGCACGAAGCGCCCCTTGGTGAAGTTCCGCGCCTTCTCGAGCTCGTCCGACGGCACCGGCTCGGCGGCGAGGAGCTTGAACTGCTCGACGATCGTCGTCACCGCGTCGTCGATGCGGTTGATGTCGACCCCGGACTGGGCGTAGAGCGAGCCCGCGTCGGTGTACGCATGGTTCGTCCCGAAGACGTAGTAGGCGAGCCCGCGCCGCTCGCGCACTTCGGTGAAGAGCCGCGACGACATGCCGCCGCCGAGCACCGTCGCGAGCAGCTGCAGCACGTAGCGGTCGGGGTCGACAAGCGGACGGCTGCGGACCCCGATCACGAGGTGAGCCTGGTCGGATTGCTTCGTGTGCACCAGCACGCGCGAGCCGTTCCCGTTCAGCGCCACGGGCGCCGGGTCGCCGGTCTCGGCCGGCTCCATGTCCCCGAGCAGCTCCTCGAGCCGCGCCTGCAGCCCGTCGCCGATCTGACCACCGACGCCGACGACCATCCGGTCCGGCCGGTACCAGGTGCTCGTGTAGTCGAGGAAGGTCTCGCGCGTCGCGCCGCGGACGGTCTCCTTGCGGCCGATGATGTCCCAGCCGAGCGGCTGGTCGCCGTAGAGGAGCGACTCGTAGACGCCGCCGATGAAGTCGCGCGGCGTGTCGAAGTACATGTTCATCTCTTCGACGATGACGCCCTTCTCGCGCTCGATCTCCTCGGGATCGAAGAGTGAGTTGCGGAGCATGTCGACGAGCACGTCGAGGGCCGTGTCACGCGTCTCGGCGGCGCAGCGGACGTAGTAGCCCGTGTACTCCTTGCCGGTGAAGGCATTGAACTCGCCGCCGATCGAGTCGATCTCGCCGGCGATGTCGCGCGCGGTCGGCCGGCGCTTCGTGCCCTTGAAGAACATGTGCTCGGCGAAGTGCGCGATCCCGTTCGTATCGGCCGTCTCGTACCGCGAGCCCGCGGCGAGCATGACGAAGCAGGAGACCGACTGCGCGTGCGGCATCGGCGCGGTCAGGACACGCAGGCCGTTCTGCAGCTCGAACCGGTCGAAGACCCCCACCCGGCCATGGTATAGAGACGGTTGTGCCGGGAGAGCTGATGCGAAAGGCTGTCGAAGCGCAGCCGGAGTGGCTCGCCCGCGTGCCGGTCGATCGCCGGTTGCCCGCCGGCCGCGTCGTCGCTGTCGGGTGCGGCACGTCGTTCCACGCGGCGCAGACGAGCGGGAACGGCGTCGATGCGCTCGAGTTTGTGCTCGACCCGTGCGACGCGGACGTCCTCGTCCTCGTCAGCCACGAGGGGACGACGGAGCTCGCGCTCGAGGCGGCGAAGGCGTTTCCGGGGCCGAAGTGGCTCGTCACAGGGAAGGAGGAGAGCCCGCTCGCGAAGCTCTGTGACGATGTGGTCGTCGCGACGCCCGCGGTCGAGGAGAGCTACTGCCACACAGTCTCCTACACCTGCGCCGTTGCCACGCTCGCCGGTCTCCGCGGTGAGGACGTCGCCTGGCTGCCGGACGCCGTCTCCGCCGAGCTCGCCGCCGAGCGCTATCCGGTCTCCGAGCACGAGCGCTATTTGATCGCAGG
>JALYRA010000129.1 GCA_030855545.1 Actinomycetota bacterium
CCGTGGTCATCATCGTCGGTCGCGAGGCCATCCGAGCCGTGCCGAGCTCGATTCGCGAGGGCTCGATGGCGCTCGGCGCCACGCAGTGGCAGACGATCTGGAAGCAGGTCCTGCCCGGCGCGCTGCCGGGCATCGCCACCGGGGTCATCCTCGCTCTCTCCCGCGCAATCGGCGAGACGGCGCCCCTGATCGTGGTCGGTGCGGCATCGTTCGCGCGCTTCAACCCCAACGACCTCACAAGCGATCCCTTCTCGGCCCTGCCGATCCAGATCCTGGCCTGGGTCCAGGACCCTCAGGACGAATTCCGAGCGCTCGCCGCGGGGGCGATCCTCGTCCTTCTCTTCCTGCTCCTCCTCATGAACGCCGGGGCGATCTACCTGCGCAACCGCTTCGAGCAGAAGTGGTAACGCGAACTTTGCATGCGACGCGAGAGGAACGGTTAGGGTGAAACAGGTGACCGAGCGACCCGAGAGCTCGTCGGAGGCGCGGTTCGCGGCAGGTGCCGGACCGGTGCCCGCGGGCACGCAGGCCAATAACGGCCGGACCACGGGGCCCGGAACGGCTCCGGCGGCCACCGGGGCCGCGACCACGAAGCCGAGCGTCGACACGCCGCCGGTGTTCGAGATCGAGAAGTTGACCGTCCGCTACGGGGGCAAGCTCGCCGTGCACGACGCCAACTTCGACATCCAAGAGAAGCGCATCACGGCGCTGATCGGCGCCTCGGGTTGCGGCAAGAGCACTTTCATCCGCTCGCTCAACCGCATGAACGACCTGATCCCGTCTGCGACCGTCGAGGGCTCGGTGCGCTACCACGGCCAGGACCTCTACGGAGACAACGTGGACGCCGTGGAGGTTCGCAAGCGGATCGGGATGGTCTTTCAGAAGCCCAACCCGTTCCCGAAGTCGATCTACGAGAACATCGCGTTCGGCCTCCGCGTGCTCGGGATGAAGGACAACCTCGACGATCGGGTCGAGCAGGCGCTTCGGCGGGCCGCGCTCTGGGACGAGGTCAAGCACCGCCTCAAGGACAGCGCGCTCGGACTCTCCGGAGGCCAGCAGCAGCGCCTCTGCATCGCGCGCGGCGTTGCCGTCGAGCCCGACGTGATCCTGCTCGACGAGCCCGCCTCGGCGCTGGACCCGATCGCCACCGCCGCGATTGAGGATCTCATGCACCAGCTGAAGAACGAGTACACGATCGTGATCGTCACGCACAACATGCAGCAAGCGGCGCGCGTCGCCGACATGACCGCCTTCTTCAGCCTGGGCGGAGACGAGGAGACCGGCCGCCACGGGATCCTCGTCGAGTACGACGGGACGGAGAAGATCTTCAAGAACCCGGCCGATCAGCGAACGCAGGACTACGTGACCGGCCGCTTCGGTTAGCTGCGGGGACCCACTAGCTAGACCTTTCCCCAATCTTTCTCTGGATCTTCACCGAGTTCTTGCCCGGATCTCGCGTCCTCTGTCGAAGCTCCAATGCGATGCATGAACGTCCTCGGTCGACTCTCCTGCTCTGCGAGTTGCACTCACACACGACCTGGAGCGACGGCGCGCTCACCCCGCGCGCGCTCGTCGATCTCTACGGGGAGCACGGCTTCGACGTGCTCTGCATCACGGATCACACGCACCGCAGCGGGCACCCGGGCTGGCGCGGCATCCCGGCGGAGCGCTTCAGCTTCTACGTGCAGGAACTCGAGCGGGAAGCGGTGCGGGCCCGCGAGCTCTACGACCTGATCCTCATCCCCGGCGCCGAGCTCACGGACGGCAACGACGACCCGGCCCGCTCGGGGCACGCCCTTGCCGTCGGCCTGCGCGAGTTCGTCTCCCTCGACGCCGGCCTTCCCGAGGCGCTCCTGACGGCGCGTGCTGCCGGTGCCGCTCTCGTCGCGGCCCACCCCTCGTCGGGCGACGACAACGGAGCGGGACTGCGCGCCCCCACGCGCCTCTTCTGGCAGGAGCGGGAGGCCCTCACAGAGCTTGTCGATCGCTTCGAGCTCGTCAACCGCCACCAGGCGTTCGCCTGGGTTGCCGAGGAGCGGCTTCCCGCCGTGGCGACAGCGACTTCCACCGGCTCGAGCACCTGTTCACCTGGAAGACGCTGCTGCCCTGCGCCAGGAGCGAGGATGCAGTCGTCGACTGCCTCCGCTCCCACGCCCGCGCGTACCTGACGGCGTTCGAGCCATCAGGAACGCCCTTCCGCCTGGCGGCCTAGACGAAGCCGTCGGGGTCGCGCGCGGCCGTCGTATGCGAGGCGTCAGTGAACTCGCGGAACTCGCCCGTCACCAGGTACGCGGTGCGCTCGCCGATGTCGACCGCATGATCGCCGATCCGCTCGAAGCAC
>JALYRA010000131.1 GCA_030855545.1 Actinomycetota bacterium
TGCCTACGCCGTCAGCTTCGCCAAGGCCTACTTGACGTGGACACCAGAGAACCCGGAGTTCCACGAGCAAGCTGTGAAGCCGTACCTCGTCTCCGGCCTGCAAGCAGGCGCTGGTCTCGAGGTTCCCGACGAGGGCCGCTATCAGGTAGTCGAGGAGGCGACGGTCGCGCGCGCCCATGCGCTCGGACGCGACCGAGCTCTCGTGACCGTTGCGGCGACGGTCTCCGGCCGTCAGACCACCAACCGCCACCTGACCGTGCCGGTAGCGCGCGACCGCCGCGGCGGGCTCGTGGTCTACGACTACCCCTCGTTCTCGGCGCCGCCGGCGCGCGCGGCCGTCGCCGACGAGCGCACGCGCAACCTCCCACGGGAGGACGCGCGAGCGGTCGAGGACGTCCTCGACCGCTTCTTCCGCGCCTTCCTCGGCGGTCGCTCGAGCGATCTCGACTACTTCTTGCCGTCGGGGACCCGGCTTGCCGCCGTCCGCCAGCGCTACGAGCTCGACGAGATCGTCGGGCTCGAGCAGCTCGCGACCAGTGAGCGGCGCGACCGCACCGTGCTCGCCGTCGTCAGAGCGCGCGACACAGCAACCGACGCCACCTATCTCCTGCGCTATCGCATCGACCTCGTTCTCCGGGACCGCTGGTACGTGGCCCGGCTCAATTCCAACTAGGGGAGGGCCCCATGAAGAAGTCCATCGTCTTGCTCACCCTGGCCATCGCGGCCATGCTCTTGGGGGCCGAGACCGCCCTCGCCCAGGGGGGAGAGGACATCGGCGGGAACGTCGGCAAGCTGCTCGGCGGCTGGGCCACCGAGCTCTACGTCGGCGTGATCGCGATCGTCGCGATCGTCTTCCTGTTCTCGAAGCGCTACGTCGAGCTCGCGGTCTTCTGCGTCGCTGCGCTCGTCGTCGGCATCTTCGTCACGTCGCCGGAGTCCGTATCCCAGGCCGCGCAGGGCATCGGCGACACCGTCCTCGGTAACTAGTCGTCGTGAGCATCACCGTCCGCTCCTACCGGCGTGTGTTCGACGTCGACCCGCGCATCCACCGGATCGACCGGTGGGTGCTGCCGGTCCCCGGCGGCCTGCCCCTGCGCACGCTGGGCTACTTCATGGGCACGCTCCTCGTGGTCCTCATCCTCGCCGGCCTGCCTCTCATTGGCGAGCTGATCGACGCGCTCAGCCCGCCGATGCGCTACGTCCTGATCCCCGGCGCTGTCGCCGCGCTCGGCTCTCAGGTGGCGCCAGACGGGCGCAGCGCGCACCGTTATGCGCTCACCTGGCTCGCCTTCGCGATGCGCTCGCGTCGGCAGTCCGTAGGACGAGCGGTTCCGCTCGAGGGCGAGCATGTTGCGTCGGGAGGAACCCTCCCGCTCGTCGCCGACGAGACGAGCTCGGTCCTTCGCCGCGCGCGCGTCCGCGGCCCTGCCCAGGTCGACCTCGCCGAGCCGATGGCTCTACGCGCGATCCGCGGCGGCTGGGAAGCGCGAGTCCCCGACGACAAGGGTGTGCGCGGCTCGACAACGCTCTCGGACGCAGTCGACCTCGAGCGCGACGAGATCCTCGAGGTGCGCCCATGAGCTCGCTGCCGCTGCGCTACGCCCACGGCAATGTCCTGTTCGGCCGTGGCGACGAGCGCGTCGCCCTGTTCCGGCTCGAGACCGTTTCCTACCCCTTCTTGTCCGAGCGCATGAAGACGTTGTGGTTCATGCGGCTCGCGAAGCTTGCCTTCTCCGTCGAGGCGGATTTCTCCCTCTGGCGCGTCAACCGTCTCTACCCCGTCGAGCAGTACGTCGAGCAGGCCGGCGGCCTGTTCGACGACCGCTACGGATCGGAGCTCGGCTGGCAGGAGTTTCTCGAGGGACACGAGCGCTACCTCGCGGGGAGCCAGAAGTGGGTACCCGAGCTCTACCTCGGTGTCTCGCTCAAGCCGCCGCCGCCACAGCGACTCGGCGGCAGCCTGTTGCGCCAGGCCGACCGCGCCCGGCGCCGGCTCGAGGACCTCGCCGGCGTGAACGCCGCACAGCCAGTTTCGGGAAGCGAGTTGACGGGGCTCCTTGCCGCCGAAG
>JALYRA010000145.1 GCA_030855545.1 Actinomycetota bacterium
GACCACGGCTGGGGTAAACAGTGATCACGCTTTTCGACGCCGCCCGCTGCCCGTACTGCGCCCGCGTGCGAATTGTCCTCGCGGAGAAAGGCGTGTCCTTCGAGTCCGTCGAAGTCGATCTGCAAGACCGGCCCCAGTGGCTGTACGAGCTGAACCCGGCCGGGAAGGTGCCGGTACTCGACGAGGACGGCTGGATCCTGCCGGAGTCGGCGGTGATCAACGAGTTCCTGAACGAGCGCTACCCGGAGCCGCCGCTCTGGCCGGACGATCCGGGCGAGCGCGCGGCCGGACGGCTCCTCGTCTTCCGCTTCGACGACTTCTCGAGGCCGTACTACGCGTTGCGCCGCGGTGAGGACGGCGCCCGCGAGCGTTTCGGGGACGAGGTCGGCTTCCTCGACGCGATGCTCTCCGGCACGCCCTGGCTGAGCGGCCGCGTCTTTGGCCTCGCGGACGTCGCGTTCCTGCCCTGGGTGCTGCGGGCCCGCGACATGCTTGGGATCACGCTCGAGCCGTGGCCGTCGGTCGACCGCTGGGCCGAGCGCTGCGCCGTACGTCCTTCCGTCGCCGTCGAGGTCGCGCTCCTGGCCGCCCTGTGACATTGGAGGATGTGAATCTCCAAGACGTGAAGAGCCGGCTCGGCGAAGAGGGCTTCGTTCTCCTCGACGTCCGGAGCGCCCGCGAGTTCACCGGGGAGGTCGCGGCGCCGTGCGACCCGCGGCCGGGACGGATTCCGGGTGCCCGCCACTTCGACCTGCAGGAGCTTCTCGGCTTCACACCGGAGCAGATCCGCGGGAGACTCGGGCCGCCGGAGGCGTCGGACATCGTCACCTACTGCCATTCCGGCTCGCGCTCCGAGCTCGCCGCGCAGATTCTCACCTCGCTCGGCTACAGGGCCGCGAACTATCACGGCTCGTGGCACGAGTGGTCGCGCGACGAGTCGCTGCCGGCCGAGACCGGCTAGGCCGCGGCTGTCAGAAACGCCGAGCAGAGCCTCCGGCCGAGCTCGTTCCACGCGTCGATCCGCTCGCGCGTCGCTTCCCGGAACGCTTCAGAATCGGCCACGTCGTCCGGCTCCTCGGCCAGCCAGCTCTCGATTTGCTCAGCGCGGACCTCCGGATGGAACTGCACACCCCAGGCGCGGCCGAGCCGGTAGGCCTGCGTGCACACGGGGCTGCGTGCGAGCTCGACCGCGTCCCCCGGCAGCTCGTGGGTGTAGTGATGCCACTGAAAGGCGTCGAAGCGCTCGGGCAGAGAGTTCGTGACGGAATCGTCGACCCCCGTTCGCTCGACCGGGAGCCAGCCGATCTCAGGCTCGTCGGCGCGGTAGACGCGGGCGCCGGCGGCGCGGGCAATCAGCTGCGAGCCGAGGCAGACGCCCAGCATCGGCGTGCGGCGGTCGAGCTGCCTGCCGAGCCACTCGAGCTCGGGACGGAGCCAGCCGTGCTGCTCCTCCTCGTCCGGGTGCATCGCCCCGCCGAGCACGATCACTGCGTCGGCATCCTCGCTGGGTGCGCCGAGTTCCGCCACCGACCAGCCGCGAAGCTCGTGGCCACCGTCGCGGATCGCGTCGGCGAAGACGCCGGGACCGACGCTCGGGCCGTGCGTGACAGCGAGGACACGCACGGCCCGAGCTCTGGTCTAGCGCTTCCGCGCCGGGATCAACACGCGAACCGAGTTGCTGCTGAGAGCAACGGCCGCGCGGTTGTTCGAGAGGCACGGCACCCCGAAGGTCGCCGTGCAGGTCGTCGTCCCTGCCGCGATCGAGCCGCGGATCTTCAGGAACAGGGTCTGGCGCTTCGTGGTCTGCCTGATGCGGAGGGTCCCGGTGAGGACGGTCCTCCCGCTGCGGCGGAGCACGATCGAGCGCACGGTTGCCGATGGACCCGAGCCGCGGAAGAGCCGCACCGAGACCGCGGCTAGACCCCCCGGAGCGAGCACGTTGCCGCGGATCGCCAGCGTCGCGATGCCGCTCTTCACCCTCACCGAGGGCCGGCTGAGGACGACCGAGCGCGGGAACGCGACGACCGACTGCGCCTCGACGGAGCCAGCCGCATTCGGCCGTCCCGTGTTCGGCGTGTACGGGATCGCGAGAACGCGCCAGAGCGGCTGGCCCGTCCCGGCGGTCGTGAAGACGCTGTTCACCCTGAAGGCGACCTGGGTCAGCTTGAACCCGAACGTCGCGCGCCCGGGAGTGCCCGCGGGCACATCCGGCGGCGGCAGGCAGGCCTGGATCGACGCCGACGCAAACTGGCTCGCGTCCACACCCGCACGCGGCGGCGCCGCCGGGGAGTCGACGAAGACCGGCAGTTCGAGCGTCTGGCCGGCAGCCTGGAGGATCAGGACCCAGAACGCGGTGTGGGTAGCGGTGCCGGTGCACTGCGTCGCGGCGGCGGCGATCGGAACCTGGGTGCTACCGGAGAGGTACGTGCCGTTGGCGGCCCGAACCTGAACGGTGCCGGTCAGCGGCAGCAGCGCGCCGCCGAGATCTGCGGCGGTGCCCTGAGCCGTGACGGTTCCGATCGTCGTGCCGGCTGGACGCGTGACGCTGGCGTTGTACTCCGGCGCGGCGTAGAACGTGAGCTTCGCGACCGGATCGTCCGTCGCGCTTTGCGTGTAGTTGATCGTCAGCGAGCCGACGGGTTTCGCGTCGCTGACGACAAGCCTGGGCGTGTTGAACGCCGCAAGCGCTGTGCCGGCGCTCGACAGCGCGAGCGCGCTCACGAGGCCCAGCAACAGAATGCGAATGGTTCTGCTCATGGATCGTCCCCTCAAGTTGATGTGATAGTCCGGGGAAGTACTACCCGCGCGCGGCGAGGAGCGAACTCGCCTTGACCCACTGCCGGTTGTCGTACCGGTAGAGGTAGACCTTGTCGAGCGGGAAATAGCGTGTTCTGGACGTTTTCAGCGCGATCCCGGGCAGCAGGAAGGGGTTCCCCGTCAGGTTAAGACTTTGTGCGGAACGGAGGAGACTTGCACGGGTGGGGGTCTTTCCGGCGCGCCTGATCGTCTCGACCATCGTCCACGCGACGGTCATCCCGTACCAGTGATAGACGTCGCTCGGCTTGCCCCGCGGGTGGTGCCGTCTCATGATCGTCCGGTAGAGCTTGACCGCGGGATCCTTCGCCCAGATCGGGTCGTTCGGGTTCTTGACGAACGCCACCGAGATCGCGCCCTTCGTCAGCTCGGGGGCGTTCAGCCGCGCGATCGCCATGATCCCCGGCTCGATCGACACCGATGCGACGTAGACCTGCGGCTTCCAGGCGAGCCGGTGCGCAGCAGCGAAGCCCTGGATCGCGAACTTGGGCGTCGTGAAGAGCAGCAGCGTGTCGGCGCCCGACGCCTTCAGCTGCGCGATCTGCGAGGTGACGTCCGCGTCGAGGTACTCGTGGCTCTGCCGGGCGACGACCTTCGGGCCCTTGCCGGCGATCGAGCGCTCGAGGCCCTTGACCATGTCCTTGCCGAGATCGTCGTTCTGGAACAGGATCGCGACCTTCGCGCCCTTGCGCGCTTTCACGAGATGTCGCCCGTAGACGGCGCCCTCGCCGAGGTAGCTCTGGAGGAAACCCATCGTCCAGGGGTACTTCGCCGGCCGTGAGGTCACCTGCGCGCCGTCGCCGACAAAGAGCTGCGGCACGCGCTTGGCGTTCAGATAACCCTGCACCGCCTTGTTGTTCTCGGTGCCGATCGAGTTGAAGACGGCGAAGACCTTGTCCTGCTCGACGAGGCGGCGCGTGAGCGGAACCGTCTTCGCCGGGTCGTAGGCGTCGTCGTAGTAGCGGTACTCGATGGTGCGGCCGTTGACGCCCCCGGTCGCGTTGACGTGGTCGAAGTACGCCTTCGCGCCGGGTCCGACCGAGCCGAACGCCGAGGCGGGGCCGGAGAGCGGAACGGTGCCGCCGATCAGGATCCGCTTCGCGCTGATGCCCGGATCGGCTGTCGAGGCGGCTCCCGCGGTCGAGGCGAGCACGAGCGCGAGCAGCAGCCCCGACCTCATCAGACCCAGGCGCTTCACCGTGAGATCGGCTTCGCGAGCGTCGCGAGCCGCAATGTGATCTGTCCGATCGTGGCCGAGCCGGAGTCCCCGAAGCCGAGGTATGCGATCTGGCCGGCGGGCGAAGACGGGCCGACGGTGACGCGCAGGCGCGTGCCCTTCGGAACGTAAACGCAGTAGTTCGCGAGCTTGACGACGTTGCGCCCCGCGCGTGGCTTGAGGCCACCGTGGCTCATGACCTTGTCGCCGGCGAGGACGGTGACGACGAGGCGCGGGTAGCGCGCGAGCTTCGGCACCTCGACGTGGACGGTCCCGATTCCCCAGGTCTCGACCGCAGCCTTGAGCGGCGCGGTGCGGCGGGAGACGAGCCCGTTGCCTCTGGCCACCGAACGGCCGGGCAGCGCATACGACGTCAGCGTCGACTTCGGCAGACCGGCGAGGTTGACGCGGCCGGTGGCCGAGCCCTGCTTCGCGATCACGACCCTGGTCGAGTCGACGCCGTTCGCTGTCCCCTTCAGGTGCCGGTCGTACCAGGCGACTCCCTGCGCGAGCACGTACTGCGCGTCCGTGCCGGGGAAGGTCGAGGGCGTGTGACCGAAGTTTCCGACGTAGAGCTTCTTCGGCCCGCCGAGCCCAGCGAAGGCCTGCGAGGCCTGGGTGATGTCGAAGACGAAGTCGATGCGGCCCTGGAACATGTAGACGGGCGTCTTGATCGACGCAAGCCCGCCGGCGCGCGGGACGATCGACCGCTGCCGCGCGATCGACTCCACGTTGCCGAGGTTGCGGCTCTGGACGGCGTCGTCCCTGAAGCCGGTGACGAGTGGGGAGCGTGCGGCGATCCCGGCCGCGAGACCGGCGACGATTCCGGCGCGCGCGAGGTTCTGGGGCCAGAGGGCGCTGTAGAGGGACGTCCACGTCTCGACCACCTCGACCGCGGCGAACGGGACGCCGGCCGCGAGCGCGTTCCAGATCTGACCGCCCCCGTACGAGATCCCCCAAGCTCCGATCTTGGTGTCGCTGACCTCGGCGCGCGCACCGAATGCGGCCCGCAGCGCACGCAGGTCGGCGACCTCACGCGGACCGGCGAGCGTGATCTCCCCGCCGGAGGAGCCGTGGCCGCGCGCGTCGTACGCGAGCACCGAGTACCCGGCGGTGGCGAAGGTGGACGAGATCGCCTCGACGGTGCCGCGGTTCCCCGCGAGCCCGTGCAGCACGATCACGCCGGGCCGGCCGCTGGCCGGAGCCGCGCCGTCCGGGGTGTAGCGCGTGAACGCGATCGGGACGCCGTCGTCCATCGTCTGCATGCCGCCCTCCTTCGAGAAGGCGTTGGCCGGCGCGGCGAAGGCGAGCGCGGCGAGCGAGACGAGAATGAGGCGGCGAAGCACAGAGGCAAAGTAGCCGACTCCTGCTCTCCATACAATCCCGCGCATGGACGAGCGGCCGATCGGCGTGTTCGACTCTGGCGTCGGCGGGTTGACAGTGCTGCACGAGTGCCTGGTGACGCTGCCGCACGAGAACTTCGTCTATCTCGGCGACGGCGCTCGCCTTCCGTATGGCCCGCGCCCGCTCGGCGAGTTGCGCCGCTTTGCGCGCGAGATCGGCTCGTACCTCGAAGCGCAGGGCGTGAAGCTCGTCGTCGTCGCCTGCAACTCGGCGACCGCGGCGGCGCTGCCGGAGCTCCAGACCGAGCTGCGCGTGCCGGTTGTCGGCGTGATCGCGCCGGAGGCGCACGCGGCTGTGCAGGCGACGCGGAACCGCCGGATCGGGCTGCTCGCGACGCAGGCGACCGTCACGAGCGGCCGTTACGCCGAGCTCGTGCGCGCCCTCGACGCAGGCGCCGACGTGCTCTCGATCCCCTGCCCGCGCCTCGTGCCGCTGATCGAAGGTGACGACCCCTTTGCGGAGGAGACGAGCGACGCGGTGCGCGAGTACGCCGCCCCGCTGAAGGAGGCGGGAGTCGACACGGTCATCCTCGGCTGCACGCACTATCCGCTGATCCGGCCGATCCTGCAGCGCGTCTTCGGCCGTGACGTCACACTCGTCTTCTCGGCCGACGAGACGGCGCGTGAGGTGGCGGAGACGCTGGCGCGGAAGCGGATCGAGAACGATCCTTCGCGCGAGGGCGCTTACCGCTTTCTCACGACCGGCGACCCGGACGGATTCCGCGAGATGGGGCGGCGGTTTCTGCAGCTGCCGATCGGGGACGTCGAGCGCGTGGAGATCGCGACACTCGAGGCGGCGACCGCATGAGTCGCGACGACGGCCGCCGGGACGACGGGCTGCGTCCGCTCGACCTGATCCCCGACTTCGTCGAGCTCGCGAACGGCTCCGTCCTCTACTCGCAGGGGAAGACGCGTGTGCTCTGCACCGCGATGGTCGAGGACGGCGTCCCCCGCTGGCTGCACCGCTCGGGACGCGGCTGGATGACGGCCGAGTACTCGCTGCTGCCCGCGTCGACCGGCGAGCGCGTCGCGCGCGAGGCCTCGAGGGGAAAGCAGGGCGGGCGCACAGTCGAGATCCAGCGGCTGATCGGACGCGCCCTCCGCTCGGTCTGCGACTTTCAGGCGCTCGGCGAGCGGACGCTCTGGCTCGACTGCGACGTGATCCAGGCCGACGGCGGCACGCGCTGCGCTGCGATCTCGGGTGCGTACGTCGCCGCGGCGCGGGCGCTCGACCGGTTCGGCCTCTCGAAGGCGCTCACCGGTCAGATCGCCGCGGTCTCGGTCGGCGTCGTCGACGGCCGCATGCTGCTCGACCTCGACTACTCCGAGGACTCGAGCGCGGACACCGACATGAACGTGGTCATGACTTCGGACGGCCGGCTCGTCGAGGTGCAAGCGACCGCGGAGCGCGAGCCGTTCACGCGGGAGGAGCTCGACGGCCTGCTCGACCTCGCCGGCGGCGGGATCGAGGAGATCATGGTCGCGCAGGACGACGCCGTCGCCGCCGAACGCGTTGGCTGACCGTTCGGCGAGGCTTGCCTCCGGGAACACGCACAAGCTCGAGGAGCTGCGCGCGGCGCTGCCGGGCTGGGAGCTGGCGCTGCTCGATCCGGTCGAGTCCTTCCCGGAGGAGACCGGGGCGTCGTACTACGAGAATGCGCTCGGCAAGGCGGCGTTCGGCCGCCAGGTGGGGCCGGCGGGAGTCTGGGCGCTCGGCGAGGACTCGGGCATCGAGGTCGCCGCGCTCGGTGGCCGCCCTGGGATCGCGTCGGCGCGCTGGGCCGAGGACGGCGTCGCGCAGCTGCTCCTCGAGCTCGACGGCGTCGTGGATCGTCGCGCGCGCTACGTCTGCGAGCTCGTTGCTCTCGACCCGGACGGCGACGAGTGGCGCGGCACAGGAGTCCTCGAAGGGTCGATCACGACCGGACGGCGCGGCAGCGAGGGATTCGGCTACGACCCGATCTTCGTCCCGGACGGGGCAAGCCGAACGGTCGCCGAGCTAGGCAACGTCTGGAAACGCAAGCACTCCCACCGCGCGCGAGCCGCCGCCGTGCTCATCGCCCTGTCCGATACGGACATGTCCGGGGTCTGACCCCAGGCATGTCCGTTTACGCCAGGCCGACGATCTCGTCCTCGTCCCGGCGGCCGTACCACCAGTTCACCTCGGCGCCGAAGACGATGACGTTCGCCATCACGTAGAGCCAGACGAGCAACAGCGCCGAGGTGCCGAGCGCTTGTACGGCGACGACCTCGCGCGAGAGCCGGACGAAGAGTGGCAGCACCTGAAACGTGATCTGCAGCAGCACCGCCCCGAGTGCCGCGCCGGGCCAGACCTCGCGCAACGTCAGGTGGGCGTTCGTCAGCCGCTCGTACGCGGCGCTGAGGAAGACGAAGACGGCCACGGTCGAGATCAGCATCGAGGAGCCGTACGCGACGACCGGGTTCGCGAGCACACCCGGCGCGAAGCGCTGCAGGATGTCGTAGCCGAGCGATCCCGCGACGAGCGCCGTCGAGAGGAGCACGATCGACCCGGCCATGAACAGCGTCGCGAGGAACTTGCCTTTCAGGAACGACCGGTTCGGCCGCGCGTAGACGATGTTGAACGCCGACTCGAGCACGCTGAAGAGCGAGAGCGAGGTCCAGAGGAGAAACGCCCCCCCGACGAGGCCGAGCGCCGCCGCGTTCGCCCGGATCGTGTCGGCGACCGCGACGATGTCCTCGATCGACTGCGACGGGAAGAGCCGGCGCAGTTCTCGGACGAGATAACTCGACTCGTCCGCCCGGCCCGTGTAGCCGAGCAGAGCGAGCGAGAGGAAGATCAGCGAGACCGAGGAGAGCAGGCCGAAGTACGCGATCATTGCGGCCAGATGCGTGCCGCGGTCGGCGAAGAACTTGGCCAGCGGCTGGGCAAGCGGACGGTCCACCCCGGCAGTATCGTCTCGCGCATGGATGCCGCGTCCGCCCTCGCCGACCTGACGGAGATCTCGTCGCAGTTCGACATCGCCGTCGTGCTCGACGAGGACGGGTCCGTGCTCGCCTCGACCGTCGCCGACGACGCCAGGAGCGAGCGGCTCGCGAAAGCCGGCGTCGGCCTGCTCGCGAGCGGAGGCACGCGGACGCTGACGCGCGTCGAGGCGGCGCTCCGGCATGGAAGCGTCTTCGCCGCTCGCGACGCAACGCGCAGCGTCGTCGCCACGACGGCTGCTGCGCCCACGTCGAGCCTCGTCTTCCACGACCTCGAGACCTGCCTCCGAGCGATCGCGCAGGTGCCGCCGAAGCCGAAACGCAAGCCCCGCAAGCCCCGCAAGAAGACGGCGGCGGATGCGTAGGGCGCTCGCCGCATTCATCCTTCTCGGCGGGCCCATTCTGTTGCTCGCCCGCCAGCGCGAGCGGCGCGAGAGGGTGCACCTCTACTACGACGACGGCTCCATGGTGACGCTCGAGCACGGAGCGGGCGCCGAGCGACTGCTCGCTCTCGCGCGCCAGGCGTTGTGACCGACGAGCTCGGCGTCAAGCTGCGGGAGCACGCGCTCCTCAAGGGAGACTTCCTGCTCCGCTCCGGTAAGCGTTCGAGCTACTACCTCGACAAGTACCGCTTCGAGACCCTCCCCGAGCTGCTCGGGCCGCTCGGGGAGCGGCTTGCCGCCGCGGTGCGCGAGCACGAGCCCGAGGCCGTTCGGCTCGCCGGCCCCGCGCTCGGCGCCGTCGCGCTCGCCGCCTCCGCATCGCTCGCCTCGGGTCTTCCGTTCCTGATCGTTCGCGACAGCGCCAAGGAATACGGGACTGCGAACCGTCTCGAGGGACTCTTCGAGCCGGGCGAGCTCGTCTGTCTAATCGAGGACGTCGTCACCTCCGGCGGGGCGCTCGCGGAGTCCGTCGAGGCGCTGCGGGAAGCCGGTCTCGTGGTCAGAAACGCCGTCTGTGTGGTCGACCGGGAAGAGGGAGGAGCCGACGCGTTGGCGCGTCTCGGGGTCCGCCTGCGCTCGCTTTACCGGGCAGGAGAACTCGTTCCGGCCGCTAAGAGCACCTAAAACCCGCATGGTTGAGCCAATGAACCGTTGAGGCAGTCCGATGGGGTTGGTAGGGTCCTCCGGGTTTTCCAGTCCCACGAAGAGAAGGAGTCGCAAGTGACGAAACAGGAGTTCGTTGACGCGGTCGCGTCGAAGTCGAATCTTTCGAGGCGCGATGCGAGTGCCGCTGTCGATGCGGTGCTCGAGTGCGTGACCGACGCCTTGAAGAAGCGCGACTCGATCACCTTCACAGGGTTCGGCAAGTTCTCGACGAGCGACCGTGCCGCGCGCGAGGGTGTCAATCCGCGCAATCCGAGCCAGAAGGTGCACATCCCGGCGGCAACCGTGCCGAAGTTCTCAGCCGGCAGCCAGCTGAAGGCGGCCGTCAAGGGCGGATAAGCGTCCGAGTCGCACCTTCGAGACTCAGAGGGCCGCGTCCTCGCGGGGAGCGGCCCTCTTCTTTGGCTTGCACACGAACACATGTTCGCTTAGGCTCAGAGGATGCAACTCTCCTTCGACGCCGCCGACCGGCTCGTCGAGCTCGTCGAGGCGCGGCACGGCCCGGTGCCGGCGGAGGACGCGGCGCGGACGCTTTACGCCCTGCGTCACGTTCCGGTTGGTCTCGCGCGCTCGCTGCTCGCCGATGTCGTCGATGGCGACGCCCGGCTCTCGTGGCGCGGCGCGAGCGTCGGACTCGCCGACCCGCCCGGCGCGACGCTCGCGCTCGAGGCGGCCACCTACGTCGTCGTCGACCTCGAGACGACCGGGCTCTCTCCCGGCTCCGCCGCGATTTGCGAGATCGGTGCCGTGCGCGTGCGGGACTTCCAGCTCGAGGAGCGCTTCGAGACGCTCGTCAACCCGCGCCGACCGCTCCCGGCGCCGATCGCCGCGTTGACGGGAATCGACCCGGGCGCGCTACGCGGCGCGCCGCCGGTCGAGCTCGCGGTACGGCGCTTCCTCGAGTTCGCCGGCGACGCCGTCCTCGTGGCGCACAACGCCCGCTTCGACATGGGCTTCCTCGACCGCGAGGTGGAACGGCTGACGGGTAGGCGGATCGCCGCGCCCGTGGTCGACACGGTCTGGCTCGCACGCCGCCTGCTCGCCAGCCGGCAGAAGCGCGTCGGCCTCGCCTCACTCGCGTACTTCTTCGGCACGGCGACGCGGCCGTGTCACCGCGCGCTCGCCGACGCGGAGGCGACCGCCGAGATCCTGCTCGCGCTGATCGGGCTCGCGCAGGAGACGGGTGCGACGACGGTGGGGCAGCTCGTCGACCTCTCGGCGCCGCGCGCGCGGCGTCTCGCCGGCAAGCGGCACCTCGCTGCGGGCGCGCCAACGACACCGGGCGTCTATCTCTTCCGCGACCGCAACGAGCAGGTGCTCTATGTCGGCCGTGCCCGCGACCTCCGAGCCCGGTTGCGCTCGTACTTCCGCACCGAACGCCAGCGGCCGGCCATCGAGGCGGCGCTCGGCGCGCTCGAGCGGATCGAGTGGCGTGCGCTCGGTTCGGAGCTCGAAGCCGGGCTCGAGGAGCTCCGTCTGCTGCGGGAGTTGCGGCCGCCTGCGAACGCGCGCGGTGCGCGGCCCGACCGCTACGTCTATCTCCGGCGGCGCGGGCAGGGCTGGTGTGTGACGGATACGCCCGGGCCTCACGGTCCGCTGAAGAGCAGGCGGCGGGCACAGGCGGCCGCCCGTGCGCTCGCCGACTGGGACGGCGAGCCCGCCGGGGCGCTGCCGGCGCTGCGGGCGAAGCTGAAGCGGCTCGCGGGCGATCTTCGCTTCGAGGATGCGGCGCGCCTGCGCGACCGGATTGAGTCGCTCGAGGACGTCTGCGGCAAGCTCGCCGAGCTCGACCGGCTCAGGAAGCTCGAGCTCTGTCTGGTCGTTCCCGCCGCTGAGCCAGGCTTCGAGCGTGCGTTCTTCGTCGCCGGGGGACGCGTGGCCGCGGCTCGGACGCTGCTTCGCGGAGTCGCAGGCCGCGTCGAGCTGGAGGCCGGCCTCGCCGCGGTCGCACGGGCCGGTCCATCGCTCGATCCCGCTGAGACGGACGAACTCCTGCTGATCGGAACGTTCCTCCGCCGGCCGCCGCCGGAGCTCCGGATCGTCTCTCTCGCGAAGGTCCGGCGCGCCGCGTAGCCTTGCGGCATGG
>JALYRA010000172.1 GCA_030855545.1 Actinomycetota bacterium
ATTCGGGAGCGTGCCGTGGCCGCAACTCATCGAGCCTGCGATCGAGCTCGCCGAGCGAGGTCTCGACGCCACCGACGCGCAGGTCTTCCTCCACCTGATCCTCGCCGCGATCCTGCAGCGTGACGAAGGCGGCCGGCGGATCTACGGCGTGCCGGCACGGATCGAGACGGCCGACTTCGTGCCGACGCTGAAACGGCTTCGCGACGCCGGCTCGGCGGCAGTCACCGAGCTGACTCCAGAGCTCGCCGCCGACATCGCGGACTATCGCGTGGCCGCGCCCGAACCCCTGCGCGCACGCGTCGGCGAGCTCGAGATCCTGACGACGCCGGCCCCTTCCCGCGGTGGTGCCATCGTGGCCGCCGCGCTGGAGCAGCTCGCGAAGGCGGGAACGCTCGCCGAGCGCGCCCGCGCGCTCCAGCACGGCTACGACGCCGCCCCGCCGCTCGCCGTCGCCGGCACGACGCACATCTCCGTGCTCGACGCGGACGGCAACGCCGCGGCGCTCTCCTCGACGCTCGGCGCCGGCTCCGGCATCTTTCGCGGCGGCACGCAGCTGAACAACATGCTCGGCGAGCTCGACGTGATCGGCCATAGCGTCCCCACGGCGGGCGAGCGCCTGCCGAGCATGATGTCGCCGACGCTCGTGCTCGAAGACGGCCGGCCGCGACTCGCGCTCGGCAGCGCCGGCTCCGTCCGGCTCGCGGGCGCAATCGCTCAGGTCGCGGACGCCGTCCTCCGCGGGATGCCGGTCGGCGAAGCGATCGATCGCCCGCGGATCCACGTCGACAACGACGTCCTCCACCTCGAGGGTGGGCTGACAGACATTGCGCCTGACGGCTGGAAGCCAGTGCGGTGGGCGGGACGCAACCTCTACTTCGGAGGCGTCTCGGCGGTGGAACGACGGCCGGACGGGACCCTCGCGGCGGCGGGAGACCCGCGCCGCGGCGGCTACGGAATCGTTGTCGGATGACGATCGCGATCCGACCAGCGCGCCCGGAGGACGCGGCGACGCTCGTCGCGCTCGGCGCCTCGATCGGCCGCGAGCCGGAGGCCTGGCTGCTGAACAGCGACGGTTGGAGGAGCGTGGGGGAGGAGCGTCGCTACCTCCGAGCGCTCAAGCGCCACCCCGACGCGGCCGTCTTCGTCGCCGAGGACGACGGCGCGCTCGTCGGCCGCCTCTCGGTTGCTCGAGACCCGCACTCGGCCAGCCGTCACGTCGCCGACCTCGGGCTGATGGTCGCCGCCACCCATCGCCGCCGCGGCATCGGTCGAGCACTCCTCGAGCAGGCCGCCGACTGGGCCCGAGACGCGGGCGTCCGCAAGCTCGAGCTGCACGTCTTCCCGTGGAACGAGCCGGCGATCAAGCTCTACGAGCACTTCGGCTACGAGCGCGAGGGTCTCCGCAAAGGGCACTACCGCCGCGCGGGCGAGTACGTCGACGTCGTCTTGATGGCGTACACCCTGCCGGGTTGACCCGCCGCAGCCGGTGCGGCCCCTCTCGCGTTGTGTGTGACGAAAGCACGATTTGTGACGTATAACAAGTGAGATGAGACGCCTCGTGCTCCTTGCGGTGCTGGCGATCTTCGCCGCCGCCGCACTCGGAACGACATCGCGTGCCGACACAGCCGCGACGCAGCCGCGGCTCAAGGCGTTCGGCTCGTGCGGCCAGCTGCTCGGATACGCGAAGGCGCAGGCACGCCCGCTCGTCGGCCCGTACGGCCTCGGGGGGATCGGGCGCGGCGGAATCATCGCCACCGATGCGGCAACGACCGGCGCGCGCGAGGCCGCTCCCGTGAAGGGCGTCGACTTCTCCGGCACGAACGTCCAGGAGGAGGGCGTCGACGAGCCGGACCTGGTGAAGACTGACGGTAGGACGCTCTTCGCCGTCTCGCAGGGGAGGCTGAACGCCGTCGACGTCAGCGCCGGAAAGCCACAGCTCCTCGACTCGCTCGAGCTCGATGCCTCCTCGACCCACGAGCTGCTCCTGCACGGCGACCGGCTGCTCGTGCTCTCGCGCGGCGGCTTCTGGGCGGAGCCGCTGCCTGCCCTTCCGGCGCGGATCGCTCCCTCCCAACCGCAGAAGACGGTTCTCACCGAGGTGAACGTGGCCGATCCGAAGCGGCTGCGACTCGTGCGCACGCTCACGCTCGACGGCTCCTATATCGCCGCACGGCTCGTAGGCTCGAGCGCGCGGATCGTGAACGCCTCGCAGGTCCCGTCCGGGCTCCCGTTCGACCAGCCCGACGGCTCGAGCAAGGAGGAGTTGAACGCCGCCACCCGCAAGAACCGTGCCGTCGTCAACTCCTCGCGCGTGACGAGATGGCTCCCGACCTATCGGATCAAGCGCGCCGGCAGGCCGGCCGGGCCGAAGCGCCCACTCGTCCAGTGCCGCCACGTCCTCCGCACGCCCGCTTTCTCCGGCCTCGGCATGCTGACCGTGCTCACGGTCGACCTCGACAAGGGCCTCAACCCGGTCGACTCGACCTCGGTCATGACCGACGGTCGCATCGTCTACGCGTCACCCGAGAGCCTCTACGTCGCGACCGAGCGCTGGGCCGACCGCCCGAATCCTGAGACGCCGCAGCAGGAGAAGAACGGCGTCACGACGGCGATCCACAAGTTCGACATCTCGAGCGCGGCAAAGACGCACTACCGCGGCAGCGGCCGCGTCTCGGGCTACCTGCTCAGCCAATGGTCGCTCTCCGAGCACAAGGGGGTGCTCCGCGTCGTCAGCACCGAGAGTCCCGCGTGGTGGGGAGGCGGCGGCGAGACCGAGTCGTTCCTGACGACGCTGCGACCGGCCGGCGGCTCGCTCGTCCAGGCCGGCCGGATCGGCGGTCTCGGCAAGGGCGAGCGCGTCTACTCGGTGCGGATGATCGGCGACACCGGCTATGTCGTCACCTTTCGCCAGATCGACCCGCTCTACACGCTCGACCTCGCCGATCCCGACCGCCCGCGCATCCTCGGCGAGCTGAAGATCCCCGGCTACTCGGCCTACCTGCACCCGATCGGCGACGACCTGCTGCTCGGCGTCGGCCAGGACGCGACCGAGGAAGGCCGACCGACCGGCACGCAGATCTCCGTCTTCGACGTTTCCAACCTGCGCCGCCCGACGCGGCTGCACACCGAGCACCTCGGGCAGGGCTGGTCGGAGGCAGAGCACGACCACCACGCGTTCCTCTTCTGGCCGCGCACCGGGCTGATGGTCGTCCCGTTCAACCAGCAGGCGGTCGGGCTGAAGGTCGGCCGCCGCGGCATCGACCGCGTCGGCCGCGTCGAGCACGAGCAGGGGATGCCGATCCGCCGCTCGCTGGTCGTCCGCGACTCGGTCGTGACCGTGTCGGAGAGCGGCGTCAAGACGAGCAGCCTTGCGACGCTCGCCGAGCGCGGATCCGTCGCGTTCCCGCGGCCGAAGTAGGCTCCCGCTACGCGGTCAGGCGTCCGGCTTGAACCAGTCGTACGTGCCGTCGTGCTCCGTCGCGATCGCGCGGAGCCGGCCGGCGTAGCGGTCGCATTCGCTCCGTGGGAAGAGGTCGCGGCGGCGTGCGAGCACGTGCCAGTCGCCGGGCCGGTCGGAGACCTCGACCGTGAACGCGCGGGCGCGGCAGTCGCGCGCGGCGACCTTCATCGCCTCCTGCGTCGGGAACGAGAGTCTGAAGACGCCGGTGATCACTCTCCTACCGTAACAGCGGGTTAGGGTTCGCCGGTGAGCAGGGAAGCTGACGTGAACGTCGTCGGGGGCGAGCTCCAGGCCTGCGGGACCGAGCCGATGACGGGCTTCTTTCGCGACGGCTGCTGCGCGACCGGCCCTGAGGACGTAGGGAGCCACACGGTCTGCGTCGTGATGACCGAGGAATTTCTCCTCTTCAGCAAGCTCGCCGGCAACGACCTGTCGACGCCGCGGCCGGAGTGGGGGTTCGCCGGACTGAAGCCCGGCGACCGCTGGTGCGTGTGCGCGTCCAGGTGGCTCGAGGCGCACGAGGCGGGCGCTGCGGCGCAGGTGGTGCTCGGCGCAACGCACGCCCGAGCGCTCGAGATCGTGCCGATCGAAGCGCTGACGGAGTTCAGCCTGCCATCAGCTTGAAGCGGGTGCCGCCGCGGGCGTCCCCTCAGGCAGGTATTCGGTCGCGTCCATGATCCCGGCAAGCGCGCCCTCGCCCTTACCTTGGTCGTGTATCGGAACTCGGGGAGGTCGCTCATCGTCTGCGCGTCCCACCCGAACACGTCGCGGAGTCGTTCTCCCGCATCGAGTCGTGCAGGATGCAGCCTCGCCGAATCGCTCGACGCCGTCCTCGTCACCGCGGATCGTGGGCTCGCAGCGGCGGTCCCGTTTGCGGAGCTCATCTAGGGGCACCCGGCGCGTACGCTGAAAGGGTGAAGTGGCTCCGCAACCGCCGCGTCTACGTCACCCTCGAGCTGACCGGGCTCGCGGTCCTGCTCGGCGCGCTCGGCTGGGCGCTGCGGGACGTGTGGGCGGACGCGGCGCCTCGGCTGCGGAACGCCGACCTCAGCGACCTCGCGGTCTCGGTCGCGATCGTCGCCGCCTACTACCTCGTCTTCGTGCTCGGCTGGATTCGCATCCTCGCCGCCTACGGAATTCGGATCCCGTATCGGGTCGCGCTGCAGGCCG
>JALYRA010000190.1 GCA_030855545.1 Actinomycetota bacterium
GGGCTAAGCCGGCGCTCCGATACCCTCCGGCCCGGAGAGGTGTCCGAGCGGCCGAAGGAGCGCGACTGGAAATCGCGTACGCGTCGAAAGGCGTGTCGAGGGTTCAAATCCCTTCCTCTCCGCTGGCTGCGCAAGGTCGGAATCCGCGGGAGCGGGTTCCGACCGCGCCAAGACCCCTGAAGGGCCGCGCCGCGGCCGGGTTGGATGCGGGTTGGATGCGCGCGCCGCGCCGGCGTCGCCGCTCATCGACCGCCTCCGTCGCAGTGCTGCTTCACGGTCGCGACGAGGCCGACGATGTTCACCGGTTTCGAGACGTAATCGTCGAAGCCTGCGGCCAAAAAGCGCTCGCGGTCTCCCTGCATGGCCTGTGCGGTCACTGCCAGCACCGGTATGGACGCTGTGCGCTCGTCCGCCCGCAGCCGGCCCAGCGCCTTGAGGCCGTCCATGTCTGGCAGCCGGATGTCCATGAGCACGAGATCCGGTCCGTGCTCGATCGCCAGATCCACCGCCTGCCCGCCGGTCGTCGCCTCCAGGGTGCGGTACCCCGTCGCCTGGAGGACGTCCCGGACCAGCTTCATGTTCTTCTCGTTGTCCTCCACCACGAGGATCTGCCCTCTCGACATGACTACGCGGCCCTCGTAGGCAACGTGAACACGAACGTGCTGCCGTTGCCGAGCTCGCTGTCGAACCAGATCCGGCCGCCGTGCAGCTGGACGAGCCGCTTCGAAAGCGCGAGGCCGAGGCCGGTTCCCTCCCCCTGCTCGACGCCGGCGTCCGTTTGCTGGAACTCCTCGAAGATCCGTTCGTGATCCTCGGGTGCGATGCCCGGACCGGTGTCGGCCACCGAGACCCTCACCTCACCATCGACTCGGGTCGCGCTCACGTCGACGACGCCGCCCGCTGGCGTGAACTTCACGGCATTCGAGAGCAAGTTGAAGATCACCTGTCTGATCCGGCGCTCGTCGCCCGTGACGATGTCGACGTCCGGAGTAGCGGCGAGAGCGACCTGGACGCCGTCCTTCGTCGCCCGCTCACGCAGCATCACGACGCCGCGCTCGAGCACCTCCCGCAGCGAGAAGGGCGCGACCTCGAGCACGATCTGCCCCGCCTCGACCTTGGACAGATCGAGAACGTCGTTGATCAACGCAAGGAGGTGGTTGGCCGAGCTGAGGATGTCGTCGAGGTACTCCTCCTGCTTCTCGTTGACCTCGCCGAAGAGCTGCTCGCGCAACGCCTGCGAGAAGCCGATGACTGCATTCAGCGGCGTCCGCAGCTCGTGCGACATGTTCGCCAGGAACTCGCTCTTGTGCAGGCTTGCCGCCTCGAGCTCACGACCCTTCTCGTCAAGCGCGCCGAGTGCCCTCGCGAGCTCCCGTGTCCGCTCCTCGACCTTCTGCTCAAGGTTCGAATAGGACTCCTGGAGCCGTGCTGCCATGCGATTGAACTCCTCTGCCAGCGCTCCGAGTTCGTCATTGCTTGCGATCTCGATTCGCTGGTTGAGCGCACCGGAGCCGATCTTCGCTGCCGCGGCCTGGATCGACTCGATTGGCCGGACGAGCCTGCGAGCGAGGAGGACGCTGGTGCCGATCGCCAGGAGCAGGAACGC
This sequence comes from Actinomycetota bacterium, assembly GCA_030855545.1. Lineage (GTDB taxonomy): Bacteria > Actinomycetota > Thermoleophilia > Gaiellales > Gaiellaceae > Gaiellasilicea. Next base: position 1,607 of record JALYRA010000190.1, read on the forward strand.
AACCAGCAGAAACGCAGTGCGCCAGATCGCCGACTTGAGCGGCGCGAAGGCTTCACTCAGCGGTTCCTCGACGAAGACATGCCACCCCAGCCGGTCGATCGACTGAGAAGCGCTCAGCACCTCCCCTCCGTCGGAGTCCCGCCCGGTCGTCACGGAGCGGGCTTCCAAGGTGACCCCCTCTAGAGCGGCTCGCACCTGGGGCAGGGAGGCGAAGCTCGTCTTCTTCAAGACGAGGTTGATGTCCGGATGCGCGACGAGCCTGCCTCGCCCGTCGATGGCATACGCGTAGCCGGCCGAGCCCACTCGAGCGTTCGAGATCACGTCGCCCACGAATCTCAGATCGATCTCGGCCGCGACCACTCCGCGTCCGGGAGCGGTCTCGGCCACCGAGATCGTCATGTGCGGCCGAGAGCCCTTCCGAAAGTACACCTCGCCCAGGTAGGTGCCTTTCGACCTCGCGATGCGGAAGCGCGGGTCGTTCGAGACGTCTCTCCTGCTCTGTCTGACGGCGATCTCGAATTGCGAGACTCGGAGCTCCTCTCGGCCGGAGGCACCGAGGTAGCTGACCTGGCTGACGTCCGGCACCCGGTCGAAGAGGCGCAGGTAGTTCACCTCGCGTTCGTCCAGCCCCGTCGTGCCCCGATCGACCGGCGGGCGGGCGACACCCCTGATCTGGATCAGGATCGGGTCCAGGAACTGGTCGATCGACGCAGCGGCGGAGCGCGCCTTCTCGCTCTGGATTCGCGTCAGCGCGTCCTTGTTGTCCTGGTACGAGAAGTAGAGCTCCGTCAGCCCGCTCGTGAGGAGTGCCGCAACGACGAGGGCGGCGACGAGCGCGACGTACTTCCGGATCAGCCTACGGCGCGGCCGTGTGTCGCGCTCTGCGCCCGGGGCCGTGTCTAGCATCTACGGGGGGCTACCGGTGGACGACGTCGGCCTCGACGATCTTCGGCCTGGGCACCTGGATCCCGAGCCGACGCGCAGTGGCGAGGTTGAGCGCGAACTCGACGTCCGGGATCTCTTGAACGGCGAGCCCCGAGGGATCGGCTCCGTCGAGGATGGAGTCGACGTAGCGTGCCCCCGCGAAGCCGATGGGGTACAGGTCGGAGCCGTACGAGAAGAGTGCGCCCTGCTCGACCCAGTCCTTCCGGTGGGCGTGCACGGGCAAGCCCGCGCGCTTGGCAAGACGGAGGGTCAGCGCGGTGTGATTGAGCCGAAGCGTCGACGAGAGCAGCATGACGGCGTCGACCTCCTCGCGTCGCAGCGACCCGAACACCTTCCGGATGTCGGCTGCCTCCGGTGTCTCGCGAATCACGAGCTCGACGTCGAGCCGCCTCGCAGCCGCCTTGGTCTCCTCGAGTGCGAACTCGGTTCCCGGGTCCTGCGGGTCCACGAGCGCGAGCACCCGCTCGAGCCCGGGCACCAACTGGGTGTAGAGCTCGAGGTGCCTGGCGACGAGATCGCGCGCGCCGAAGACGCCGGTGAGGTTCAACCCAGGCCTGGCGAGACTCTCGACCAAGCCGTCCCGAACCGGGTCGGAGGGATGCAGGAAGACGATCGGGGTCCTCGACGTGGTCGTGGCCTTCTGCGCGGCGCGGATCGACGTGTCCTCGAAGGCGACGATCACGTCGACATCCTGAAAGACGAACGCCTTGGCCTGGCTCTCGGCCTGGTCCTTGTCGAGGTTGCGCCAGATCAGCTCGATGTTCTCACCGTCGACCCAACCGAGCTTCTCGAGCCCGTCCGTGATCCCCGCGAGGGACTTCGGCACGTGATCGAGGCCGACGTGCATCAGGCTGACGCGCCGGACGGGCTGCGCGCCCGAGCTGTCCGAGCCCGCCGAGGCGACGAGAACGATAGCGACGAGCGCGACGGCGAGGATGCCGAGAGCGCCTCCCAGGAACAGCGTGGCTCTCGTACGTCCAACTTCCACGCAACCAACGATACGAGGAGTGGGCCGTTGTGCCAACCCGGGCCGCTTGTATATGGACGGGATGCTGGCACACCGCTCCGCGAGAACGATCAAACGCAGTAGCTGCGCACCTTGTCCGGGAACTCGCCGACGCTGATCGGCTTCTCGAGGTATCCGGCGAACCCGGCGGCGAGGAACCAGTCGCCGTCGAGCGGTAGCGCGCTCAGCGCGACGACCGGGATCCGCGCCGTCCGCGCGCCGCCGCCGAGGGCCCGGGCCGCGTCCGCGCCGTCCATGTCCGGGAGCCGGAGGTCCATCAGGATCACGTCCGGCAGGTGCGTGGCCGCGAGCGTGATCCCGGCGGCGCCGCTTTCTGCCTCGAGCGTCCGGAGCCCGGCGGCGCGCAGCACGTCGCGGGCGAGCTTCAGGTTCTTCTGGTTGTCGTCGACGATCAGGACGAGCGGGCCAGGAGGCGGAGACGTCACCAGCGTATCCTCTGCTCATGCCGATCCGGCTCGTGCTCGCCGAGGACCACTACCTTGTGCGTGAGGGCGTCAGGCGTTTGCTCGAGACGCTGCCCGATCTCGAGGTCGCGGCCGTCTGCGGCGACCTCGACTCGCTGCTCGCCGCGGTCGACGCGGAGCGGCCGGACGTCGTCGTCACCGACGTGCGCATGCCGCCGAGCGGCGCCGACGAGGGGATTCAGGCCGCTGAGCGGCTGCGCGATACGAACCCGGAGATCGGCGTCGTCGTGCTCAGCCAGTACGCGAACCCGAGCTATGTGCTCGCACTTCTGGAGCGCGGCAGCGCAGGGCGCGCCTATCTTCTGAAGGAGCGTGTGAAGGATGTCGGACAGCTCGAGGCGGCGGTCCGTGCCGTCGCGGAGGGCGGCTCGATGATCGACCCGAAGGTCGTCGAGGCATTGGTGGCCGAGAACGCCCGCAGCGAAGAGTCGCCGCTCAGCCAGTTGACCCCGCGCGAGCATGACGTGCTGCGCGCGATGGCAGAGGGGAAGAACAACCAGGCGATTGCCGACGCGCTCTTCCTGACCGAGAGATCGATCGAGAAGGTGATCCACTCGATCTTCCTCAAGCTCGGGCTCACGTGGGAGAAGACGGTCCACAAGCGCGTCAAGGCCGTGATCCTCTACCTGTCGGAGAGCGGCTAGCGTCATCCCGAGAGCGGGAGCGAGCCGGAGACGCGCGTGCCCCGGCCAGGCTCCGATCGGATCGTCAGCCGTCCGCCCAGCGCCTCGACGCGATCGCGCAGGCGCTCGAGTCCCCCAGCCGAGTAGTCACCGTCTTCGACCACCTCGAAGGCCACCGCTCCCTCCTCGTCTCGCACCGTCACCGTCGCCCGTGTCCCGGCGTGCTCGAGCGCTTCGAGACAGCACCAGTAGACCGCCCCCGCGACCTCGGGTGTGTAGCGCGCTCCCGCTGCGACCTTGACGGAGGCACGGATGCCTGCGCTCCCCGCCGCCAAGCGCAGCGCCGCGGCGAGGCCGCCCGCCTCGAGCAGCGGCGGGTAGATCCGCTGCGCTAGGTGCGCCGCCTCGTCCAGCGCCTGCTGGACATCACGCCCCATCTCCGCGAGGAGCGCCTTCGCCGCCGCAGGGTCGTCGGCCGACTGGTCCGCGAGCTGCAGGTTGACTGCGAGCGCGACCAGGTGCTGCTGCACGCGCTCGTGCAGTTCGCGCTCGATCATGCGGCGGTCGGCATCGGCGGCCAGGACGAGCCGTCTCCGGGATGCGTTCAGCTCCGCGACCTCTAGACGCAGTCGGTCGAGCGTTTCCCGCAGCGCCTCGACGTGCCGAACCTCCAGGGCGATCGACCTCCCTCGTCGCGATCCTCCGGAAGTTGTCCGTCATCGCACCGGCGGCGTCAAGTGTTCTAGCGCCCCGTACGACGGGAGGGCAGCCTCCCAGCGCACTCACCTGCCGCCACCGTAGTCGCGGCGGCTGCAACTTCCTAGCCTCGTTGGATCCAACGGGTAGGAGGTCAACCATGAACAAACGCATCGCCGGAGTAGCGATGCTCGTAGGGCTTACGGTCCTCATGATCGCGGCGACGGCCCTCGCCACCCTCGGCTCAGGCGTGACCAGCACGACGCTCGCCCAGGGGAACGCTGACGACATCGACGTCAAGGTCAAGACGGGCGACTGGAAGGTCAAGATCGATACGGAGGGGCCTTCGACGCTCGCCGTCACTGAGAACAGGGTCGCGCCCGGCGGGCACTTCGGCTGGCACAGCCATCCCGGCCCCAGCCTCGTGATCGTCAAGTCCGGAACCTCGACGTTCTACAGTGGCGACGATCCCGACTGCACCCCGCAGGTGCACCCTGCGGGGACGGCCTACGTCGATCCTGGCGGTGTCGTGCACATTGCCCGCAACGAGGGCACCGTGGACCTCGTCGTGATCGTGACCAGGCTTGTGCCGGCGGGAGTAGCGCCGCGAAACGACGAGCCGAATCCCGGCAACTGTCCCTTCTAGGACGGATGGAACCGAGACGGAGGGCGGGATCCGATCCGCCCTCCGTCGCGCTTCAATCCCCCGGAGATGCCTGCGCTCGAAGGAGGGCGCGACGTCGTGGCTTTCCTTCAGGTCTGTTTAGAAGATCGCACGCAGCGGGCTCCCTGGCGGGAACCCGTTGGTTGAGCGGAGAGGGAGGGATTTGAACCCTCGACACGCCTAACGACGCGTAACGGTTTTCGAGACCGCCGCATTCGACCGCTCTGCCACCTCTCCGAGCGACGGACAACATAGCGTCCACGGAAACGCTTCACGGCCGCCGGCGGACGCCACCGCGAGGTTTCACCCACGTACTCCGCGTTGACCGGGCTTTGCCCGGTTAACTTGCGGACGGAGAAGGAGGGATTCGAACCCTCGACACAGGTTTATACCCATGTAACGCCTTAGCAGGGCGCCGCCTTCAGCCACTCGGCCACTTCTCCGGGATGGAAATGGTATCGCAGACAAACGAGGCGTAAATTCACCCTTCCGAGGCATTCCCGCAGAGCCGGAATTTGCGAGTATCGGTGTGCCGGTTCTTCCCCCTCATACCCCCCGGCATCTGCGGCGCCCGCTTTCTGCGGCAACAGGAAGCGGGCGTTTCGCGTTTCCGGGCTCAGTCGTGGATGCGCGCGAGGATGTCCTCGCGCTTGAGAATCCGGACGCGGTGCGAGGAGCGCGCGAGCCGCACCTCGTAACCGGCCTCGCGGGGGAAGAGCACCTTGTCGCCCGGCTCGATCGACTCGACCTCCGGGCCGACGGCTGCGACGAGCGCCTGCCGGGTCTGCGCACCCTCGTTGATCGGGACGATCAGGCCGCTCGCCGTCTCGCTGTCGTCGAGCGGCTCGACGACGATCCAGTCATCGAGCGGCTCGAGCGTGGCGTCCCTCGTCGTCTCTTCCAGCATCCCTGAATTGTACGGCTAGAGCCGTCCAGCCTCGATGATGCGGTCGAGGAACTGGCGCGTACGGAGTTGCTCGGGCGAGCTGAAGATCTTCCCGGCGGCCCTTCCTCGAGGATTCGACCGTCGTCGAGGAAGACGACGCGGTTCGCGATGTCGCGGGCAAAGCCCATCTCGTGCGTCGCGATCAGCATCGTCATCCCGCTCGCCGCGAGTCGCCCCGTCCCCCGACGGCTGCCGCGGCGATCGCGAGTGCGACCACTGCGACCGAAATCAGAACCTTGCGCATGCCCTATCTCCTCTGTGAGACCCGATGGAAAGAGGACTCGAACGTACCACGCGGTACCGTCCTGACAATGGCGTCGCCGTTCGTCGAGATCGAGGTGGGGGAGCGGATCGTGAAGATCACGAACCCGCAGAAGGTGCTCTTTCCGGCGCGCCAGGAGACGAAGCTCGATCTCGTCGAGTACTACCTCTCGGTCGGTGAGGGGATCGTGCGCGCGCTCTACGAGCGGCCGACGCAGCTCCGGCGCTTCCCGGACGGCGTCGAGGGCGAGATGATCTACCAGAAGCGCGTGCCCGAGAAGCGGCCCGAGTGGGTCGAGGCGGCGCGCGTCACGTTCCCGTCCGGACGGCATGCCGATGAGCTCTGTGTGACCGAGGTTGCACAGGTCGCGTGGGCAGCGAACCTCGCCGTCGTCGATTTCCATCCCTGGCCGTCGCGGCGTGCGGACGTCGACAGGCCAGACGAGCTGCGAATCGACATCGACCCGCAGCCGGGAACGTCGTTCGAGGACGCGAAGACGGTGGCGGCGGTCGTGCACGAGACGCTCGCCGAGATGGGGTGGACGGGCTGGCCGAAGACGTCCGGCAACCGTGGCGTCCACATCGCCTGCCGGATCGAGCCGAAGTGGGACTTCCCGGTTGTGCGTCGCTGCGCGCTCGCGTTCGCGCGCGAGGTCGAGAGGCGCTCAAAGCTCGTCACCACCGCGTGGTGGAAGGAGGAGCGCGGCGAGCGCGTCTTCATCGACTACAACCAGAACGCGCGCGACCGCACGATCGCCTCGGCCTACTCGGTTCGCGGCCGCGCGGATGCGACGGTCTCTGCGCCGGTCACCTGGGACGAGCTTCCGGACGTCGAGACCGAGGACTTCACGCTCGCGACGATGCCGAAGCGGTTCGCGAAGCTCGGTGACATCCAGGCGGGGATCGACGACGCCGTCTGCGACCTCGCGGTCTTGCTCGAGTGGGTCGAGCGGGAGGAGTCCGCCGGCGTCGGCGAGGCGCCGTACCCGCCCCAGTTTCCGAAGATGCCCGGCGAGCCGAAGCGCGTCCAGCCCTCGCGGGCGAAGAAGGCCAAGTAACAGTCTGTTACGTGGCCTCGGGGGTCGGCGGCGCCCCGAGCTGGACGAACATCGCGTAGTGGTCGGCCTCGTGGAGATGCTCGACGCAGCGGCCGTCCTCGAAGAGGAAGACGTCGAGTCCGGTCACCTCCGTGTCCTTCCCAGTCGCCGGGATCCGCTTGAAGTCGCCGACGTGCCTGCCACGATAGGTGACCTGGGTGACGACCACGCTGTCGAGCGTGAAGAGACGGTCGACCGTCGCTCCGAAGCCCTCGAACTTCGCCTGCCAACTGCGCGCGCCCTCGGCGAACTCGGCCGCGTCCAGCTCTTCACCGTTCTGGCGGAAGGTCGAGGCGTAGAACTCGGTTGCGAATTCGACCTCGCCGCGACTCCAGACCCGATCCCAGTACGCCCGCACGCGCTCCTCGTTGGTCACCCGTTGATCATTCCAGACCCGTCAGATCAGGCGACGTTCGGCTGCCCAGCGCGTTAGCTCGTGCCGGCTCGAGAGCTGGAGCTTGCGGAGCACTGCGGACACGTGGCTCTCAATCGTTTTCACCGACAGGTGCAGGCGGGCAGCGATCTCCTTGTAGCGGTAGCCGCGCGCGATCAGCTGGAGCACCTCGCGCTCGCGCGCAGTCAGCGTGTCGAGCTCGGGGTCGACGGCCGCCTCGCCGGACCGGAACGCGTCGAGCACGAAGCCGGCGAGACGTGGCGAGAAGACGGCGTCCCCCTCCGCGGTTCGGTTGATCGCGTCGACGAGTTCTACGCTGGAGATCGTCTTCGTGACGTAGCCGCGTGCGCCGGCGCGGATCACGTCGATCACGTCCTCGGCGGCGTCAGAGACCGACAAGGCGAGGAAGCGGACGCCCGGACGCTCGGGCGCGACCTGTGCGATCACCGCGTGACCCCCGCCGTCGGGCAGGTGGACGTCGAGCAGGACGACGTCCGGATCGAGCTCGCGGATCAGCGGCACCGCGTCGGCGACCGAGCCAGCCTCGCCGACGATGTCGATCGCCGCGCCGAGCTCGCTGCGCACGCCGGCGCGAAAGAGGTCGTGGTCGTCGACGAGGACGACGCGGCGCTTCACTGTGTCCTCCCGAGACGCAGCTCGACCTCGGTGCCGCCGTCGGGCGACGAGACAAGCTCGGCTGTCCCGCCGGCGCGCTCCATCCTTCCGCGGATCGACTCGGCGATCCCGTGCTTGCCCTGCGGTACGGCCGCCGGATCGAAGCCTGAGCCGCGGTCGCGCACGTAGACGGCGATCTCTTCCTCGCCGACGTCGACGAAGGTGGAGACCTCGTCGGCGCCGGAGTGCCGCGCCGCGTTTGCCATCGCCTCGCGGGCGGCCAGTACAAGCGCCTCGACCCGTTCGTCGAGTGGCACGTCGCCGGTGCGGACGAGCTCCACGGGCACACCGTGCAATTCCTCGACCTCCGCCGCCGCGTCCTCGATTGCCGATGCGAGCCCGGCGCCTTCGGCGTGGGGGCCCGGGTAGAGCCATGCACGCAGCTCGCGCTCCTGGCGGCGCGCGAGTGTCGCGACGCGCCGCGGATCGGCGGACTCCCGCTGCACGAGCGCAAGCGTCTGCAGCACCGAATCGTGCACGCGCGCAGCCATCTCGGCGCGTTCCTGCTGGCGGATCCTGCCGGTCCGTTCGGCGTCGCGCTCCGCTGCGAGGCGCCACGCCCACGGGCCAAGCACGAGCAGCAGTGCGATTGCGACGGCACTCGACTCGAACGCGGCGTCCCGGCCTGAATCCGTCGCGTTCTGATCGACGAAGAGGAAGACCCCGAGCGCCACGAGCGAGAGGCCGGCGACGAAAGGCGCGCCGTTGCGGCCGCGCGCGAGCAGGATCCCGGCGCCGCAGAGCGCGGCCGGCCAGATCAGCGAGTCGGAGAACCCGAACCCGCGCAGTGCGATGGCGCCGGCGACAGCGAGCGCGAGGAAGCCCAGGAGCCGCCGCCGCGGCGACGGCGACGGCCCATGCTCCGGAGCGACTGCGAGCCAGGCGCCGGCGTACGCGACGATGCCGGCTCCGCCTGCAAACGCAAGCAGCGCGAAGGTCAGGCGCGGCAGCGTCGCATCGACGCCGAGGCTCTTGGCGATGCCTGCACAGACGCCGGCGACGGCTCGCTCGTCCTCTGCGCGCCGCAGGCGCGGCAGCGCGAGCGGAAGCCGGTACGGCGCGGAGGTCAACGCCGACGCACCTCGACAGCGCCGAACGAGACGTCGGCGTCGATCCTCAGGACGGGAGCGAGCGCGGTCGGACCGGCGACCATCACTCGCTCGTGAGCAGCCGCGCCCTCGTCGTGGGTGCCGAGCACGTCGACCTCGCCGACCGCGGCGCGCGCGTCGATCTCGAGCGCGACGCCCTCGGGCACCGTGAGGATGATCTCGCCGACTCCGAGCTTGACGTCGACCTCGGTCGTTCCGAACGGGAGCTCGACGTCGGAGAGGTCGACGGCCAGCTCACCGAGGCTGAGCTCGTACGAGTCCTCGAGCTCGCTTGCGTCGACCGGACGCTCGAGCTTCTCGCCGATGCCGTCGGAGAACGAGATGGGAGTGACCGCCGCGACTCCGAAGCTCGCAAGGAGCACGAGTCCGAGAACGACGAGGCCGCCGACCCTTCGGCCGGTGGACGCGCCGAACGCGATCGCTGCGCCGACGATCACAACGCCTGCGGCGAGCGCAGCCGCGACGTCCGCGTCGTAGATGTCGAGGACGGCAAGCAGCCCGAGTAGACCGGCGACGACGAGCAGGGCGCCGAGAACGGGCGCGACGAACGCCGGGCGGCGCGGCTCACGGGGCGCTGCAGGCGCGACGGGGGTCGCGGGGCGTTCGGACCGAGGGCGGTCGGAGCGATTGCCGACATGCCACCAGACGATCGCAGCGCCGGCGAGCGTCGCGGCGAGCCAGATGTTGCCGTTGCCCGGCCAAAAGCGCGCTTCGGAGAGCGCGAGAATGGCGAAGAACGAGAGCAGACCGACGCCGAGCAGGAGCCACGGCCGGTCGCGGTGCCGGCGGAGCGCCTCGACGGCGATCGATTCGTCGCTCGTCTCGCTCGGCATCACGAGCCACGCGGCGGCGTAGAGCAGCAACCCGGTCCCGCCGGCGAGCGCAAGCGCAGTGAAGGCGATCCGGTAGACGAGCGGATTGACGTCGAAGTAGCGGCCGAGGCCGGCGCAGACCCCTGCGAGCCAGCGGCCTTCGTCGACGCGGACGAGCCGCCTTGGCGGCGCCTCGTCGACGGCGGTGGTATCGGTGATCGTTTCGGACATTCGTGAGCCTCTCCTGGTTTTTGCACGATTACGGATGCTCACAGCTTGTGGGTCTGCGGGCGAGGGCGGTATCCGGCAAGCCCCTGAGCCGACCCTGAACCTTCGCCCTACTCAGACCACCAGTTCTGCTTCGTGTAGCTCATGCGCGGGACTCTAGGAGCGACTCCACCGTCGGGTCGCCCTTTCGCCGCAACGGCCTGAGCTCGTGCCAGGTGCATTGAGCGGGATCTTTGTCGTCGCGGAAGCGGATCAGCTTCGTGCCGTGCCGGAAGCGGTTGCCCTGCACCTTGTCGTACCGCACCTCGGCGACGAGCTCGTGCCGCAGCGGCGTCTCCTCGAGCCCTTCCGTTCCCCAGCGATTGGGTTCCGAGAAACGCCGGTCGGAGCCCTCGTCGAGTAGCGGAACGACGCGCGCGGCGATCTCGTCGTGGTTGCGCGCCCCGATCGCGGCCGAGCCGACGTAGTCGAACTCGCCGTCCTCTCGGTAGAGGCCGAGCAGGAGCGTGGCGAGCTTCTCCGGCCGTTTCTTCCAGCGGACGCCGATGACGACGCAGTCGGCGGTCTTGTGCTCCTTCACCTTGACGACGGCCTCGCGCGAACCGGGCATGTAGGGCATGCCGAGCCGCTTCGCGATCACGCCGTCGAGCCCCGCCAACTCGAAGCGGTCGAGCCAGGAGGTTGCCGCGTCGAGTGAGGTCGTCGCGGGTGAGATCCAGAAGCCCTTGCCGCGCCGGAGCAGCTCCGCCCGGCGTTCCTCGAGCGGCCGCTCGTGCACCGGCGTCCCGTCCCAGAGCAACAGGTCGAACGCGATGAAGATCGCCGGAATCTCGGCCGCGAGCCTCTTGACGCGGCTCTCGGCGGGGTGAAGGCGCATCTGCATCGAGTCGAAGTCGAGGACGCCGTCGCGCGCGATCACGATCTCGCCGTCGAGCGCGGAGTGCGGCGGCAAGAGCTCGCCGAGCTGCGCGAGCTCGGGGAAGTAGCGGAGGAGTGGCCGCTCGTTCCGAGACCAGAGTGCCAGCTCGCCGCCGTCGTTCTCGAGCACGCCGCGGAAGCCGTCCCACTTCGGCTCGTACTGCCAGCCCTCGCCGGCGGGGAGCTCGCGAACGAGCTCCGCCTCCATCGGCGGGAAGGGGACGCTCGGACCGGGCACGTCTGCAAGGCTACTGCGATGGACGAGCTCGACGGCGAGTGGGAGGTGAGGCGCGTCAGCGGAATGCTGCCGCCCCTCTACGGCGTTCGGAAAAGGATCAACGGCGGGACGGGCGAGACGATGCTCGGGCCGCTCAACTCGCCGTTCGACGTCGTCGGGCGAGAGCTCCGCTACCGCGGCTTCGTCACGCGCGGGCTCGTCGACGAGGTCGAGCCCGACGGCGACGGATGGCGGGGCATCGCCCGCTACCGGGGGCGCCCGATCGGACGCTTCGCGATGAGGCGCGTCGTCCCGTGACGCGTGTCGCCGTCACTGGACTCGGTGCCGTCACGCCGATTGGGCTCGACGCCCCCTCCACCTGGCGGGCGGCCGTGGCCGGCGAGAGCGGGATCGGCTTCATCGAGACCTTCGACGCGAGCGAGTTCCCCGTCCGGATCGCGGGAGAAGTGAAGGGATTCGATGCGTCGGCTGTGGCTCCGCCCAAGGAAGGACGGCGGATGGATCGCAATGTCCTGCTCGCGCTCGGTGCTGCGCAGGAGGCCTGGAAGGAAGGCGTCCTCGAGGGGATCGACCCGGCGCGGGTCGGCATCGTCGTCGGTTCGGCAATCGGCGGCCTGCCCGGGATCGTCGACCAGGCGAACGTCCTGCGCGACCGAGGGGCCGACCGCGTCTCGCCGTTCTTCATCCCGAGCGTGCTCGTCGACTCGGCGAGCGGGCAGATCGCGATCTCGCTCGGCTTACGCGGGCCGAACTACGCCCCTGTGTCAGCCTGCGCGACCGGCTCGCACGCGGTCGGCGAGGGCGCCGAGCTGATCCGCCGCGGCGCTGCGGACGCGGTTCTCGCCGGCGGGACCGAGTCGTGCATCCATCCGCTGATCCTCGCCGGCTTCTGCGCGATGCGCGGCCTCGTCGCCGAGGACGAGGATCCGACGAAGGCATCGCGTCCCTTCGACGCGACACGCGCCGGCTTCGTCATGTCGGAAGCGGCGTGCATCCTGCTCCTCGAGGACCTCGAGGCGGCGCAGGCACGGGGGGCGACGATCTACGCCGAGGTGCTCGGGTACGGCGCCTCAAACGACGCGCACCACATGGCGCAGCCCGATCCCGACTCGACCGGCGTCGCGGAGATGATGCGCGCGGCACTCGAGCGAGCGGGGGTCGAGCCGGAGCAGGTCGGCTACATCAATGCTCACGGCACGTCGACACCGCTCGGCGACGAGGCCGAGACGCGTGCGATCAAACGGGTTTTCGGCGACCACGCCTACGAGCTCGCGGTCTCCTCGACGAAGTCGGTGACAGGGCATTGCTTCGGGGCGGCGGGCGCGATCGAGGCGATGATGTGCGCCCTCGCGCTGCACAATCAACTGCTGCCGCCGACGATCAACTACCGGAACCCGGATCCGGCGTGCGACCTCGACTACGTCCCGAACGTGGCGCGTAAAGCGACGATCGAGGTCGCACTCTCGAACGCCATGGGGTTAGGCGGTCACAACGCCTGCGTCCTCCTAGGCAGGGTCTAGCGCCGCGATCGCCGCGGGGGTGAGCTCGGCGAGCGAGCGGAGGACGACGTTTGCGAGTGCGAGCGTGTCCGGTACAGGCGGGTAGTGGGCGTTCGGGAACGCGAGCACGCGCATCCCCGCAGCGTGCGCGGCCCGGATTCCGTTGGAGGAGGCCTCGACCGCGGGGGCTCGGCGCGGGTCGACGCCGAGTTGCCTCGCCGCCTCGAGATAGACGTCAGGCGCCGGCTTGCCGCGAGCGACCTCCTCGGAGGAGACGACGGCGGCGAACTCGCCGGCGATCTCCGCACGCTCGAGCACGGCCTCGATCAGCGGCCGGTTCGACGAGGAGGCGACTGCGAGCGGGAGCTCCGCAGCGAGCCGTCGCACCGCGTCGACGGCGCCGTCGATCAGCGGCAGGTCGTCGCGGTACCGCGCGAGCATGCGCTGGACGACCTCGTCGTTGATCTCCCTCGGCGGCTCGGCGAGCCCAAGCTCCTCGTGCATGTAGCGCGACCACTCGGTCGAGCTCATACCCATCATCTCGGCCTGCGCGCCGTCGTGCCAGCGGCCGCCTCGCTCGCGAACGAGCTGCTCGCGAACGTCGTCCCACACCTGCTCGGTATCGACGACGACGCCGTCCATGTCGAAGACGACGGCCTCGATCATGCGGGGCTGTAGTCGCCGCCGATGCGGAGCAAGGGCGGCGCGTCCACGCCGCTCTCCGCAGACTCGACGCGGCCGAGGAAGAGCGTGTGGTCACCGGCGTCGAGCTCGCCCGCCAGCGCGCACTCGAGCCAGCCCACGGCTCCGTCGAGCAGCGGCCCGCGGGCGCCGTCGCGTCTTCCGATCCCGTGCCAGAGCGCGATCGGCGGGACTCCGCGCGCGAAGTGCCGCGCCGGCTCGATCTGCTCGGCGGAGAGCATCGAGACGGCGAAGCCGCCCGCAGCGCGCAGCAGCTCGTGCAGCGCCGCCTGTTTTGCGATCGAGATCCCGACGAGCGGCGGCTCGAGCGCGAGTGAGACGAGGGAGCCGACCGTCAGGCCGAGTTTCTCTCCCTCGAGGTCGACGGTGACAACGCTGACCCCGACCGGGTAGCGCCGCATCACCTCTCTCAACTCGTCGCCGCCGGGCACGACGACGATGTTACGGCGCTAGACGGCGCGGCAGAGCGAGTCGCCGACGTAGAACTGCTTCTGCGTCTCGTGCATCTGGAGGTCGAAGTCCTTGTCGTACTCGGTGAGCGCGTCGGCCTCCCAGTAGATGTCCGGCAGCACACCGGGGCCGATGATCGTCGCCCGGTACTTCGTGCCTTTGCCCTCGGGGCGGTTGCCGTGCTGGTAGAAGCCGTAACAGAACTTGCCCGTCCCCTTGTGCATCAGGAAGCTGTTCTCGCGTAGCCAACCCTTGCCGTAGGCGGAGTCGAACGTGTCGAGGTAGAGGTTGCGGCCGAACGTGTCGAGCGGCACGCCCGCCGCGGTCGACTTGAAGCCGTGCACCGGCTTGCCGAGGTACGTGAACTCGCCGAAGAGGTGGTGGAACTTACGGTAGGCCCAGTTCAGGTGCACGGTCAGGACCGGGATCTCGCCGCTGAAGTGCGAGAGCCGGAGCTCCCAGACCGCTTGCTCCGGGGTCGCCTTGAGACCGTAGTTCGGGAGCGCGCGCTGCCAGGCCTGGAGCACCCAATAGCTCCCGTCCGGAGCCTTGCAGCCCTGCACGACCCACTGCAGCTCGGGGCCGTCGTAGGAGCGGCAGGCGTTCTTGAACGTCTTCCAGACGTCACGCTTGTAGGTGCCGTAGCCGCCCGAGTAGTCGAGGCGGAACTTCAGCTGCGCGCGAGCGGTGGTCGGATGGAGCGCGTTGACGGCGCCCCAGGCGAGCACGTTCCAGCGCTTCCCGCGCGCATCGAAGCTGATCAGCGCCTGGCCGTTCTTGGCGACCTTGAGCGAGACGTTGCTCGCATCGCGATCGATGATCTCCGAGGCCGAAGCAGCGCCCGGGAGGGCGACGGCGGCAAGGACGGCGATGAGAGCAGCTAGTCGAAAACGCATGAATTTGACCCCGTTGTCGTAGGACGGCCTACGTCACTTCCTCGGCAGCAGCAGAAAAAGTACCACCACTCTTATGGGGGATTCGTAAATATTCGACAGGTAAAGCCGAGTTTGCGCTGCTAGTCGAGCCCGCCAACGCGCGATTCCTGCGTCGCGATCACACCGAGCGCGATCATGCCTAGACCGAGTCCGATGTGAAGCCAGATGTCCGGTCCGACGAGGGGCACCCAGTCACCGGCGCCGATCGCCTGGATCGCGGCGAGCAGGAGGTAGACGCCGCCACCGCCGATCAGGAACTGACGGGCGCCGCCCGCCGACGCCCCGAGCGCGAGGCCAGCAACGCCGAAGAGCCCGTGCACGATGTTGTGCAGGACGCTGACCTCGAAGAGTCCGAGCAGCTGCGCGTCGCCGTCGCTGCCAGCGAACTCGAGTCCGTCGAAGAGGCTCGTCGTCAGGCCCGGGACGAAGCCGGCGGCGCCGACAAGCACAAAGACGATTCCCACGAGCCGGGCAGCGACCTGAACGGGCGTTCGTTCCATGCTTTACGTCTCTCGTACCGAATTGCCGTGTGGAAGCTCCGCTCGCAGCTCGGTGCCCGCATCTGCAGGGCTCGTGACGCCGAGCTCACCGCCGAGCGCGGCGACGCGGTCGGCCAGGCCGCGCAATCCCGAGCCCGCCTCGGGGTCGGCGCCGCCGACGCCGTCGTCGGCGACCACCACCGTCGTGCTGCTCTCGCCGGCCGCGATCCGGACGGTGACGAGCGTGCCGCCGCTGTGCTTGGCCGCGTTCGCGAGCGCCTCGGCGACGACGTAGTACGCCGCTGCCTCGACGGCGGCGGGGAGCCGCGCGGCGGGCACGTCCGCGATGTCGACCGGAAGGACCGCACGCTCGGCCAGCGCCTCGAGCGCGGGGCCGAGTCCCCGGTCGCTCAGCAGCTGCGGGTGCAGACCTCGCACAAGCTCCCTGATCTCCTCGAGCGCGAGCGTCAGCTCGGTCTGCGCAGCTTCGACGAGCTCGGGCACCTCGGTGGGATCCGTCTCGAGCCGGCGCTTGATCAGGTGAAAGTGGAGTGCGACAGTGACGAGCCGCTGCTGGGCGCCGTCGTGCAGGTTCCGCTCGATCCGGCGACGTTCGGCGTCGGCGGCGGCGACGATGCGGGAGCGCGAGTCCGTGAGGTCGCGTGTCGCCTGGCGCAGGTCGGTGACGTCGCGAACAACGGCGACCACCTCCTCTACCCCGGCGGGCGCGATCCGCACCTCGAAGTCGCGGTCCTCACCGAGGTGCGTCTGGAGCCGGTATTCGACCGTCGCGAGCGTCGCCGTCTCGAGCGCCGCCTCGACGCACCCCAGCAGCTGCTCGGCGATGTCCGCCGGCAGCAGGTCGCGCACGTTCGATCCCACCACCGAGTCAGGCGGGTTCGCGAGCTTCGAGCTGTCACCGGCGACCTCGAGGTACGTCCCGTCGGCCCGCAGGCGCAGGAGCAGGTCGGGCAGGGCGTCGATGAGCGCGCGGTGCCGCGCCTCGACCTCGGTCGAGCCCCCGGTCATGACGGTCATCGTAGTCGTGGCGGGTGCCCGAATTTCCCGCGGGGCGCAGACGGCGGGGCTGGGATTCGAACCCAGGGGACGCTTGTACGCCCAGCGGTTTTCAAGACGACACCGATTCCGCTTAACCATGCGGACTACGCCTGGCGCGCGCCAGTTCGCGCGCCACTCCAGGACTCGCTCTTTTTTTCACGAAGCTCGGGAAGGATGTGTTGGTCGAAGAAGTCTCGGCTTACGCCGAGCGACGCCGAAGCTTCGGTTGGCGAGTAGGCGAGGCGTGGAAGCCCAGTCGTTCGGGCCATTCGCTCGTGTTCGACTTCTGCCATTTCATGAAGACATCGTACCGTCAGAATCTCCGGTTTTGACAGATCGGACAACACTTTTCGGAACGCTCTCCGCGTCGAGCACGGTCACGGTCATCCGCAGGCGCTCGCTGCTCCGACGGCGTTAGGTCTCGGGAGGCGAGCAGCCTGCCGGTCGGCGCGTGGAGGACGAGCACGGAGCCGCGCAGAGCCTGCTCGACCCGCTCCAGCAACGTCACGCCTGCACCGCCTCGATTGCCTGGTCGTAGATCCTCTCGCGCACGACAACGGGCGCGTTCGGGTCGCCTTGCTCGGGTGGAGCGTTGAGCAGGAGAGCGGCTGCCTTCAAACGGATCTGGAAGTCGGGGCTGCCGTCGCGTTTGAC
>JALYRA010000194.1 GCA_030855545.1 Actinomycetota bacterium
CCTGAACGGCGCCGTGGCACTCGAGACCGACCTCTCGCCCCGGGAGCTGCTGGAGACCCTGCTGGCGGTCGAACGGGAGCTCGGCCGCCAGCGACGCGAGCGCTGGGGGCCGCGGACGATCGACCTCGATCTGCTCCTCTACGGAGACGCCACGATCGAGGAGCTCGGGCTCTCGGTTCCCCATCCACGCCTCGCGGAGCGGCGCTTCGTCCTCGAGCCCCTCGCCGAGCTGGACCCGGCGCTGGTGCTTCCGGACGGGCGAAAGATCGTTGACCTGCTGCTCCAGAGCTAGAATCAGCGCCATGTCCCACCTCGACGAGCTGGACGAGTACGAGGCGGATCTCGAGCTTCGCCTGAAGCGGGAGTACACGGCCGTCTTCGGCCTCTTCCGCTACTGCATCCTCACCGCGGACGCGACCTACCTCTGCAACAAGCTCGACCTCCAGGTCTCGCCGCAGGCGGCGTACCCGTTCTTCCACGTGAAGATGGAGGACGTCTGGGTGTGGGACAAGAACCGCCCGACACGGATCATCCCGCGCGCGGAGGTCTACACCTCGAGCGACGTCACGGTCGAGGAGTTGCGCGGCGAGAACGACGACCCCAAGCTGACCGCGGACGCGCTCGCGGAGCGGCTCGGCAGCCGCCTGCAAACGGACGACGACACGCCGTAAGGGCGACATGCTCTTAGCGGTCGACGTCGGGAACACGCAGACCGTACTCGGCTTGTTCGACGGTGAGCGGCTCGCCGACAGCTTCCGGCTCGCCACGGATCGCAGCCGCACGGGGGACGAGCTGGGTGTCACGCTCGGATCGCTCTTCGAGCTGGAAGAGGTCGACGGGATCTGCCTCTCGACGACCGTGCCGGCGCTACAACGCGAGTGGGAGCTCGTCGCCTCGCGCTGGGCGGAAGCGCCGCTCCTCACCATCGGCCCCGGGATCAAGACCGGGATTCCGATCCGCTACGACGACCCGCGCGAGGTCGGCCCCGACCGGATCGTGAACGCGGTCGCTGCCTGCGAGCGCTACGGGGCGCCCTGCATCGTCGTCGACTTCGGCACCAGCACGAACTTCGACATCGTCGCTGCGACAGGAAAAGATGGGGAGGGCGAGTACGTCGGCGGTGTGCTTGCTCCCGGGATCGAGGTCTCGATGGACGCGCTCTTCGCCCGCGCCGCCCGTCTCGTGAAGGTCGACTTCTCGGCGCCGGCAACGGTGATCGGCAAGACAACGGTCGGCGGCCTCCAGTCCGGGCTCGTCTACGGGTTCGCCGGCCAGGTCGACGGGATCGTCGGCCGCATCCGCGGGGAGCTCGGCGTCGACGCCCAGACGATCGCCACCGGCGGGTTGGCCGAGTTGATCGCCCCGCACGCGGCCACGCTCGACCGCGTCGACCCCCACCTCACCCTCGAAGGCCTGCGGATCGTCTGGTCGCTCAATCGCTGAGCCGGCGCGGTTCCTGGGTTTCAGTTTGGTACGGATGTGGGACGATTCGGCTGAAAATTGTCCAATTCTCTCCGGAGGGCAGAGTCAATGAAGGACCGCACGAACGATTCACCAAACGACACATCGCTGGCGCAGAAGCTCGCGATGCTGTTCGGCATCACATTCCTGCTCGCCGGGATCGGCGGCTTCATCCCGGGGATCACGACGGATCTGTACGACGGGCTCGAGTTCGCCGGTAACGACGGCAGCTCGGAACTGCTCGGCCTCTTCAAGGTCAGCGTCCTGCACAACATCGTGCATGCCCTCTTCGGGATCGGGATCCTGGCGGCGAAGCGGCACGCGAGCTCGGTCCAGTACCTGCTCTACTCGGGAATCGCGTACGTCGCGCTCTTCCTGATCGGGATCTTCAATGCAGGCGATTGGGTGCCGATCAACAACAACGACGACTGGCTGCACCTCGGCCTGCTCCTCGGCCTCCTCGGCGCGTGGGCAGCGTCGAAAGGCGCGGAGGATCCGGATGCGAACCGCGGCCGCCGGCTCGAGATGGATCGCGACGACCGCACGACCGGAACGACGAGCGGAACGGTCTAGCCGCCTCCGTACAGGGAGATCGGCAGGTTCAGCAGGACCTCGTCGCCCGCCGGGAGCTCCGCCTCCAGCTGCTCCAGCAACTGGAGGGCTCCCGGCGCGGCGGCGAGCAAGCGCCGCTCGACTTCCTCCGTCGAATCGAGCACGACGAGCTCCTGCTTGAACGGCCGTGGGAAGCGGCCTCGGCCGAGATACCAGCCGTAGAACTTCTTCAGAAAGCCGGCGGCGCGCCGCTCGCCCAGCTCTCGCACGGTCTCGCGCACGAACAGGATTAGCTCGGCGACCACCTCCTCGCGGCTCGGCTCGCGGGTGTCGCCATCGACGATCTCGCGCAGCGCCCAGGGGTTTCCCTGCGCGCCGCGGCCGACCATCACGGCTGAAGCGCCCGTCGTCGCGAGCACGAGTTGCGCCCTCGCGCGCGAGGTGATGTCGCCGGAGGCGATCACGGGAACATCGACGAGCGAGACGAGCTCGGCGGTGAGCGAATGGTCCGCGGTGCCCGTGTACATCTGCTGCGCCGAACGCGGATGCAGCGTCAACGTTGCCGCGCCCGCGTCGACGAGTTGCGGGCCGATGTCGAGAGCCGTTCGGGAGCCGTCGCGCAGACCCCGCCGCATCTTGACGCTGACGGGCACGCCGACCGCATTCGCGACCGCCTCGACGATCGCGGTCGCCCGCGGCGCATCGTCGAGCAGCGTCGCGCCTGCGCCGGTCTTCGTCACCTTGCGGACGGGGCAGCCGAAGTTGATGTCGACGAGGTCGGCGCCGGCGGCCTCGACCATCCGGGCGGCCTCGGCCATCGCGCGCGGCTCCGAGCCGAAGATCTGGATCGCGAGTGGATGCTCGTCGGAGCCGACGCGGAGGTAACCGAGCGTCTTCTCGTTCCGGTGCTCGATTCCGGCGCAGCTGACCATCTCCGAGCACACGAGCCCGGCGCCGAACCGGCGGCCCTGGCGGCGAAAGGCCTGCACGCTGACCCCGGCCATCGGCGCGAGGACAAGGCGCGTCGGGATCTCGACGCCCCCGATCCTCCAGCTCTCGCGCAGGTCGACGTTCACGATTTGGGAATGGTACTCCGAGGGTTTGACCACGTCCGCCCGCTGCCGCTACCATTCCCGCCCGCGTCGGCGCGACTACCGCCGCGTTTTGTCTTAGGGGGGACCGTTGAAGGAAGTCATTCTCACGCCCGAGGGCTACGAGAAGCTGAAGCTGGAGATCGATCTGCTCTCGACCGAGAAGCGCCGCGAGGTGGCCGACCGGATCCGCGTCGCCCGCGAGTTCGGGGACATCTCCGAGAACGCGGAGTACGACGACGCGAAGAACGAGCAGGCGATGCTCGAGCACAAGATCGCGCAGCTCGAGGAGCGCCTCTCGAACGCGCGCGTGATCGAGACGAGCGACGTCGATCTCAGCGTCGTCTCGATCGGAGCGAAGGTGCGGCTGCGCGACGTCGACGCGAAGGAGACGGTCGAGTACACGATCGTCGGCTCCGCCGAGGCCAACCCCGCCGAGCTGAAGCTCTCGAACGAGTCGCCGGTCGGCAAGGCGATCATCGGCAAGAAGAAGGGCGAGACCGTCGAGGTCTCGGCGCCCCGAGGATCTCTGAAGTACAAGATTCTCGACATCAAAGCAGCGTAGGCTTCCGAGCCATGTTGCCGAAGCGGTTTCCCAACCGGGACGAGATCGCTGCGGTCCGGGAGGTTGCGGACCAGGTCGAGCCGGGCTCCACGGACGAGTCGAAGACCTTCCGGCTCGCCGGCCGCGTCCTGGCGCGGCGCGAGATGGGAAAGATCACGTTCCTCGACCTCGTCGACCGGAGCGGCCGGATGCAGCTGCTCGCGGGCAAGGTCGACGTCGACCTCGGCGACATCGTCGGCGTTTCGGGGCACCCGGCGAAGTCACGGCGCGGCGAGCCGTCGCTCCAGGTCGTCGAGCTCGAACTGCTGGGGAAAAACCGCGCGCCGCTCCCCGACACCTTCCACGGCCTCACCGACGTCGAGCTGCGCTACCGGAAGCGCTACCTCGACCTGCTGATGAACGAGGAGACGCGCGCGGACTTCCTTACCCGCAGCCGCATCGTCGCCGCGATTCGCCGCCACCTCGACGCGGACGGTTTCGTCGAAGTCGAGACGCCCGTGCTGCTGCCGCGCTACGGCGGAGCGTTCGCGGAGCCGTTCGTCACGCACTGGAACTACCTCGACCAGGACTTCTACCTCCGGATCGCGACTGAGCTCTATCTCAAGCGCCTGATCGTCGGTGGCCTCGAGCGCGTCTACGAGATCGGCAAGGACTTCCGCAACGAGGGCATCTCCTTCAAGCACTCGAACGAGTTCACCATGCTCGAGTGGTACGAGGCGTACGCCGACTACCACGACGCGATGGCGCGCGTCGAGAGCCTGGTCGAGGCGGTCGCGCTCGAGGTCAACGGGACGACGGCGTGCAGCTTCCGCGGGCACGAGATCGACCTCGAGGCGCCGTGGCGGCGGCTTCGGTTCACCGACGCGCTCGCCGAGCACGGCCTCTGGATCCGCGACGAGGCGGGGCTTCGAGCGGCCCTCGACGAGCGCGGGACCGACACGAACGCGGACAGGGACTGGGCGCAGCTCGTCGACCACGCCTTCAGCTCCTTCGTCGAGCCGAAC
>JALYRA010000230.1 GCA_030855545.1 Actinomycetota bacterium
CGGCTAGACAGCGGCAGGACAAGGACAGCGTCGCTGTCCCGCCCTGACGATCAAACGGAGAGGGCGGGATTTGAACCCGCGACACGCCTTTCGACGCGTACGCGATTTCCAGTCGCGCTCCTTCGGCCGCTCGGACACCTCTCCGGGCCGGAGGGTATCGGAGCGCCGGCTTAGCCCTGCGTCGACGCGACGACGAACGCGGTGACGTTCTCTATCTGCGTGTCGTCGAGCTGGCCCTCGAACGCCGGCATCGCACCGGAGCCGTTGCGGACGCGCTCCTCGACGAGATCGGCATCGGGCTGCGACTCGTCCAGGTTCGGGCCGACGGCGCCGGAGGATCCGGCCGCCTCGAGCGCGTGGCACCCGCCGCACCCGGCAGACGTGTAGACGGCCTCGCCGGCGGCGGCGTCTCCGGCAGGCGCCTCGCCCTCGGGCTCGGGCTCCTCGCCGGTTGTCGCCGGCTCCTCGTTCGTCTGCGTCTCGGCAGCCTCGGCACCGTCGCTCTCCTCCGACTCCTTCGCGAACACCACCACCGCGCCGATCGTCGCCAGGAAGAGAAGCGCCGTCACTCCGACAAAGAGACCGAGTCGATTGCCCGGGAAGTTCGGATCGCGCCGCGGAAAGTAGAACGACGAGAGCAGCGCGAAGACGATGAAAAGGCCCGCGACGGCCCCGAGTCCGATCTTTCCCGCGGTCGTGATCCCTAGCAGCACGCGCCGGAACCTACCACGGCTACACCCTGTCCAACGGGGCCAGCGTGAGGCCAAAATCCTTGAGCTGCTCCCAGTAGAGCTCTGCCCGCTCCTTGTGCCCCGACCAGACGACAGCTCGGCCGGCGGAGTGGATCCGGTTCGCGAAGCTCATCCCCTGGTCGAAGCCGACGCCCGGCAGCACGGCGGCGAGCGCGGACGCGACTCCGTCGAACGTGTTGTGGTCGTCGTTCAAGACGATCACCTGCCATGGCGCATCGGGGCCGCCGCCGGTGTCGCCGATGCGGGGATCGCGAACGGGAGTCTCGACCGCCGGGCTCATCGGCGAGAAGGTAGCAACGCTCCGGGTAGGCTCTCGCCCATGACGCCGGAGGAGCGACTCGATCGCTACGCACGCCTCGCCGTTGAGGTCGGATCGAACGTCGGCGAGGGCCAGGTCGTCTGGGTTGCGGGGCTCCCCGAGCACGCGCCGCTCGCGCGCGCGATCGCACGGATCGCCTACGAGAAAGGCGCGCGCTACGTCGAGGTCGACTACTCCGACCAGCACGCCCGTCGCGCAAGGATCCAGCATGCGCCGGAAGACTCGCTCGGCTGGACGCCGCCCTGGTCGCTTGCGAAGGTCGACCATCTCGCAGAGACCCACGGCGCGCTGATCCAGATCGTCGGCGATCCCGAGCCGGAGCTCCTCGGCGACCTCGACGGCGCCCGCGTCGGCAAGACCCGCTCGAAGGAGCTCGCCGAGCGCTACGTGAAGGCGACGAACCAACGCCTGATCAACTGGACGATCGTCGCCTACCCGAACGAGGGCTGGGCAACGACCGTGTTCGGGGAGGCGGACGTCGAGAGGCTGTGGGATGCCGTCGTCTCCGCCACCCGACTGGACGAGGACGACCCGGTTGCCGCTTGGCACGAGCACATCGACAAGCTGGTCGAGCGCGGCGAGCAGATGAACGAGCGCGCCTTCGACGCCGTCCGCTTCCGCGGCCCCGGCACCGACCTGATGGTCGGCCTGATTCCGGGCGCGCAGTGGCGCACCGCGCTCGAGGAGACGGTCGACGGCCGCCGGCACGTCGTCAACATGCCGACGGAGGAGATCTTCACGAGCCCCGATCGCCGCCGGACCACGGGCACGGTCCGATCGACGAAGCCGCTCGCTCTCGCCGGCAACATCGTTCGCGACCTCGAGCTCCGCTTCGAGGGCGGTCGCGCCGTCGAGGTGACGGCTCGCTCCGGCGACGAACTGATTCGCGAGCAGCTGCGCCAGGACGAGAACGCCTCGTTCCTCGGCGAGGTGGCGCTGGTGGACGGCGACTCGCGCGTCGGCCAGTCGGGTCTCGTCTTCCTGAACACGCTCTTCGACGAGAACGCCAGCTGTCACATCGCCTACGGCTCCGGGATCCTGGACGCGATTCCGAACGGCGAGTCGAAGTCCGAAGCCGAGCTCGAGGCACTCGGCTTCAACACCGCATCGATCCACACCGACTTCATGATCGGCGGGCCTGAGGTGGAAGTCGACGGGATCGAGGCGGGCGGCGCGGCCGTTCCCCTCCTGCGCGGTGACGCCTGGCAGCTCTCCTGACGCATGCACGGGCTGATCTTCGCCAGCCTCCGCGACTACTCCATCCAGCGGCTGGGTGAGGAGGCCGCCGCCGAGCTCTGGGAAGACCGCGTCTTCGCGACGACCGAGACCTACGACGACGAGTGGTTCGCGGCGCAGCTCCAGCGTCTCGTCGTTGCGACCGGCGATTCACGGACGAACGTCGAGCGCGACTTCGGCGTCTTCGCCGCCCAGGTGACGTTCGCCGGCCTCTACCCCGACTACTACGTCGAGAGCGGCGACGTTTACACGTTCCTGCTCGGGATCGAGGAGAAGATCCACGAGCTCGTGCGCGCGACGATCCTCGGCGCTACGCCGCCGAGGCTGCACGTCCACGCACTTGGCGATCATGGCGTCCTCGTGTCCTACACGTCCGATCGGAAGCTCTGCCGCCTGCTCGAGGGGCTCGTGCGCGGCACCGCCGCCCACTACGGGAACACGGTCGAGCTCGAGGAGATCCAGTGCATGCACCGCGGCGACGCAGGCTGTGTCTTTACGGTGTTGGCAACATAACCGAGCCCGCGCTCCCACTCACCGGCGGCTGCGGCTGCGGCGCCGTGCGCTTCGAGATGCGCGAGCCGTTCGTCTCCGCGAGCTACTGCCACTGCACGCGGTGCCAACGGCGCACCGGCACCGCTGCTTCCGTCAACGGGCGAACTGCGCCGGACTCGTTCCACGTCGTCGCCGGCGAGGAGCACCTGCGCAGCTGGGCGCCCGACGGCGGTTTCGAGAAGATCTTCTGCGGGGTCTGCGGCTCGGCGCTCTTCAGCCGCAGCCCGGACGACCCGCCGACGATCGGCGTCCGTCTCGGCGCGCTCGACGGAGACCCGGGCATCCGGCCGCAATGGCATCAGTTCGTCGACTATGCGGCCTCGTGGGAGGAGATTCCGGACGACGGCTTGCCGCGCTATCCGGAAGGCAAGACCTAATCGCGCTCTTGCGGCCGCGAAGCGGCTGCCTTCAGGGATCTTCGCAAGGAAGGATATGCCCGGTCACGCGTTCCGTCTTCGAGAGCTTCTCCGGGGGGCGTTCGAGTCGCCGGCTCCGGTCAGGCGAGACCGCGGCACCTGAGAGGGAATCCTTAGCGCTGCTTCCTTCCGGACCTGACGCGGTTCGGATGCTCTCAGTGCGCGGAACCCGACCATCGACGCCACGTGCGCGAAGCCTGATCCCGTTGAAACCGTCCTCGGACGGCGTTCGGTCCCGCTGGAGCGGATGTCGGGTTCAGGGAACCGCTAACTCCCCACCTAGCGCGACCGGGCGAGCTCAGGGTAGCACCGCCGCTATCCTGTGCCTCCTCCCGGGCGCATAGCTCAGCGGGAGAGCGCTCGCTTCACACGCGAGAGGTCCCTGGTTCAATCCCAGGTGCGCCCACTGAAGGAAAGCCTGCTGAGGCGGGCATTTCGTCCCGTCAGGCGGCTTGCGGGACGTCGCGGCCGCCATGGCATGCGAGAGTCGCGCGAGAGAGCAGGAGCTACTCGTCGTAGGGCTCGTTCAACAGTAGGTTGGCGAGCCGCTCCGCTCCGTGCCTCAGCTTCCGCGCGCTCATCGAAAGTCAGGCATCCCGAGCCTCGCGGATCGGTGCGTGGTCCGTCCTGTCGAGCGTCATCGTAAGGCCTTTCTAGACCCGCAGAAGTGTCGAAAGGTGACGGGTTACCAAGCAGAATCGATCCCCCGCCCGGTGACGGGTTAGGGCGTCGAGCAGCGGCGACATGGTGGCGGCGAGAGGCGCGCGAGATCGAAAACCAGTGAAGGGCGCTCCGGCCTCGGCAGGCAACCGCACACGGGGCCATCTTCCCGCTGCGAAGCAGTGGCGAGGGACGCCCGCATCGTTTCGCTCAGGATCGATGGAAGGAAGTGATCGGACTCGCTGCCGATCCTGAAGATGAGCTGATCTCGTGCGCCAACCTGACTACGCCCCGCCCTGGCCGTCAGGTGACTGGCAGATGGCGACCGAACGGTTGGGGACACTTGCCAGTCT
>JALYRA010000255.1 GCA_030855545.1 Actinomycetota bacterium
AAGACGCCCCGACCCGAGGCGAGGATGCGGCCGTCGCGGTCGCAGGCGACGAGTCCGGCGGTGGGGGGCGGGTAGTAGTCGTCGAGGATCTCGAAGAGGAACCCGAAACCGCAACGCTCGCACGAGACGGCCTGCTGGAGCAGGCCCTGGCGGCCGTCGTTGTCGATCGACCGGTTCTTGCAATTAGGGCAGATGAAGAAGGGCACGACCGGCGCTAGGCCGGTGCGGTGTGCTCGCGCGGCGCGGTGAGGGCGGCTTCGGGGTGGCCCTCGGCTTCGGCGAGGAAACGCTCGGCGTCGAGCGCCGCCGCGCAGCCGGAGCCGGCCGCGGTGACCGCCTGCCGGTAGACGTGATCCTGGACGTCGCCGGCGGCGAACACTCCCGGAATGTTCGTCTCGGTCGACTTGCCCTTCGTGACGAGGTAGCCGTTCTCGTCGTGGTCGAGCGACTCGACGAAGAGCTTCGTTGTCGGGTCGTGGCCGATCGCGACGAAGAGGCCGTCAGTCGAGTAGTCGATCGTCTCGTCGTCGTCGAGGTGCCGTAGGCGGACGCCTGTGAGCTTCATGCCCTCGACGCCGAGCACTTCCTCGACGGCGTATGGGGTGAGAATCTCGATCTTGTCGTGTGCTCGGGCGCGGTCGATCATGATCTGCGAGGCGCGGAACTCGTCGCGGCGGTGGACGATCGTCACCTTGGAGGCGAACTTCGTCAGGAAGAGCGCTTCCTCCATCGCGGAGTCGCCGCCACCGACGACGACGACTTCGCGATCGCGGTAGAAGGCGCCGTCGCACGTGGCGCAATAGGTGACGCCGCGGCCGTGGAGCGCGCGTTCGGACTCGAGTCCGAGTTGCCGCGCTGTCGCACCAGTCGCAACGATCACCGTCCGGCTGACGTATTCCTCGTCGCCGACGTAGACCTTGAACGGGCGGGCGGAGAAGTCGACGCGGGTGACGTCGTCGGTGACGAACTCGGTCCCGAAGCGCTCGGCTTGAGCGCGGAACTCAGCCATCATCTCCGGGCCCATGATCCCGTCCTTGTAGCCGGGATAGTTCTCGACGTCGCTCGTGATCATCAGTTGACCGCCCCAGTTGAAGCCCTCGATCACGAGCGGCTTCAGGTTGGCGCGCGCGGCGTAGAGCGCGGCGGTGTAGCCGGCTGGACCGCTGCCGATGATGATCACGTCACGCACGTCGCTCAATCCACGCTCCTCGCGTCTCGCAGGGCGTTATGCCCCTCACCATAGAGAACGATTCAAAGAGTCGTACTGTTCCGGGGCTCCACGCTTAGAATCCGCTCCCTGTAGGCAGAAAGGCGATATGGCGACTACCACTGTCAGTCTCGACGGCCTGCGAGAGCTGGCCGGCTTCCGCGCCCAGAACGGGTGCGCGATCACCGTGTACGTCGATCTCGATCCGAGCGTCTCGCCGACGACGCGAGAAACGGCCATGCGTGTCCACGCGATGCTCGACGCGGCGGCACGCTCGCATGGCGCGACGCGCCCCGACCTTGCCCACGAGGTGCGAGCCGGGCTCAAGGCCGACTTCGAGCGACTGAACGAGTTCTTCGACGAGAAGTTCGATCGTGACGGAGCGCACGGGCTGGCGGTGTTCGCCGCCGGACTCGACAACGTGTGGAGCGTGCTCGGACTGCCGTGGAAGGTGCCGGATCAAGCGCGGGTCGCCGACGATTTTCTGCTCGCCCCGCTCGTGCCTCTGATCGGGCGCGGGAACGGCGCTCTCGTGGCTGTCGTCGGCCGGGAACAGGGCCGCGTGCTCGCGCTCCGCGGCGGCCGGCTGGAGGAGGTCGCCGACCGCACCGAGGAGACGCAGGGGAGGCACGATCAGGGTGGCTGGTCGCAGGCCCGCTTCCAGCGTCACGCCGGGAATCTGGATCTGGAGCACTACAAGATCGTGGCCGAGGCGCTCGACCGGCTCTTCCACCGGTTAAACCGTCCTCGCATCGTCGTCGTGGCGGGCGACGAGACACGTGCCGAGTTCGGCGACGTGCTCTCGTCCGAGGTCGAGGACGCGGTGATCGGCTGGACGTCCGCGGAGGCGCACGCGTCGGATTCGACGCTCGCGCAGGTCGTCGCGCCGTTCATCGACGACTGGCGCGCGACATGCGAGACGGAGGTCGTGGAGCGCTGGCGCGAGGAGGTCGGCAAGAAGTCCCTCGCCTCCTCCGGCTGGGCGGAGACGCTCGGGGCTGCCTCGGACGGGCGCGTGGAGATGCTGCTCCACGATTCCGGCGTCCAGCACGACGCCTACCGCTGCCCTGCCTGTGGCCGGGCAGCCCTGAACGCGACCACCTGCCCGCTCGACGGCACTACGATGGAGCATCGCGACGACGGCCTCGACCTCGCCGTCCGGCTCACCCTCGCGTACGGTGGGGACCTGCTCGCCGTCGAGCGCCGCCGCGACCTCGCTCCAGTCGAAGGTATCGGCGCGATTCTGCGTTTCTAAGCGGCGTCGATCGCGCGGAGCTGCTCGCCGACGTCGATCGCGCGCTGCTCGAGCGCGTCCTCGTCGACCGCCTGCTCCAGGCGCGCTTCGAACTTGTCAAGGCGCCGCTGCGCTTCGCCGTACTTTCCCTGCGCATTGCCGATGTGCTTGCCGACGACGTCGAAGTCGTCCTTGAAGCGAGTGAAGTCTTTCGCAAGCTGACCGCAGTACGCCATCACTTCCTGAGCATGTTGTTCGATCTGCAAACCACGTAGACCAATCACGATCATCGTCAAGTAGGCGTGGAAGGTGGCGGGGGAGACGGGGAAGACGCGCCGGCTCATTGAGTACTGGTGCAGCTCGCCGGTACCGCCACAGGCGATCTCGTAGTAGACGGTCTCTGCGGGCAGGTACATGAAGGCAAAGTCGTACGTGCCCTCGCCCGGCTTGATGTACTTGTTCGCGATCGCGTCGACGTGGAGCTTGATGTCCTTCGTGAGCGCACGGCGCGCGAGCACGCGCTGCTCGTCGTCCTCGGAGTCGAGCACGCGATGGACGTTGTCGAGGGGGAACTTCGCGTCGACCGGCAGCAGCTTTTCGGCGCGGACGACCGCATCGACCCGCTCGCCGCTCGAAAAGCCGAACTGGAGCGCGTAGGCGCTCGACGGCAGCATGTCCGCGAGCAGGTTCGCGAGTAGGAGCTCGCCGAAGCCGCCCCGCGCCTTGGGCGGCCGAAGCGCCTGCTCGAGGCGCTTCAGGTCGTTCGCCCGCTCGAGCATGCTCTTCGTGCCGGCCTCGACCCGCGCAAGCTTCTCGGCGATCTGGGTCGCGGTCTCACCGGCGTTCCGCTGCGTCGTCAGCAGGCGTCCGTCGAGCCCTTCGAGCCGCCGGTCGACCTTGGCGTCGAGTTCGCCGAGCCGACGGTCGAGCCTGGCTTCGATTCCGTCGAGCGTGCCGTCGAGCTGCTGCATCGTGCCGCCGAGCTCGCTCCGGAGCGCGCGGGCCAGCCAGACGCCGGCGGCGGCGAGCGCTGCTGCGACGAGAACGATGGCGATCAATGTGACCATGGCCGACGAACGGTAGAGATCCCTTCGGACGGCATCGCGGAATGGGTACGATCGACCGCCGATGGCCAGGAAGGACCGCGCCCCCAATCCCCCGAAGCGCCCACAGGCGCCGCAGCGACGCTCGACGCCGTCGGCGCCGCGCAGCCCCGAGCAGACGCGCAAGCTGCTCTACCTGATTGCGGGCTCGGGCATCGCGGCCCTCGCGATCGTCCTGGCGTTTGTCTTTCTCTCCGGTGGCGGCGGCGACGACGAGCGGTCGGCGCTCGAGGGCGCAGGCTGCACGCTGCAGAGTTTTCCGGCGCTCGCGAACGAGGGCGACCATTCCGACGTGCCGACGCTGACGACCAAGCCCAAGTGGAACTCCAACCCGCCGACGAGCGGCCCGCACTTTGGCCAGACCGCGGTCTGGGGCTTCTACGAGGATCCCGTGCCGCTGACGCAGTCGACGCACAACCTGGAGCACGGCGGCGTCGTCATCCACTACGGTCCCAGCGTCCCGGACGAGCAGGTCGAGGAGACCCGCGCGTTCTGGGAGGACGACCCGAACGGTCTCATCGTGGCGCCGCTCGAGTCGAACGCGAGCAAGATCACGCTTTCGGCCTGGACGGCGCCTGACGCGACGACAGGCAGCCGCGACCGCGGCCGCGGCTGGCTCGCGAGCTGCACCGAGTACGACGAGGGCGCGTTCAGCGCTTTCATCGACGAGCATCGCTACCAGGGTCCCGAGCGGATCCCGCCCGAGCTCTTAACCCCCGGCAGCTAGACCTGTTCGCCCCAAGCCGGGGTGGCGGAACTGGCTAGACGCGGCCGACTTAAAATCGGCCGGCCCTTTAGGGCCGTGCGGGTTCGACTCCCGCCCCCGGCATCGTTTTCCCGCGAAGATCCCTGAAGGGTCGCTTCGCTCCTTTTTGGCGCAGGTTCGGATTCCGCGGGAGCGGATTCCGATCGCGCGAAGATCCCTGAAGGTCGCTCCGCTCTTTTTTGGCGCAAGTTCGGATTCCGCGGGAGCGGATTCCGATCGCGCGAAGATCCCTGAAGGTCGCTCCGCTCCCAGAGACCCCAATCGCTCTGTGTCCGGTCCTGAATACACTCCGGGCAGTGGCTCAGATCGAAGAAAGCGCTGGACACGTCCACCTCGAGTGGGACACGCCGCTCTTCGAGACGGCGATCGCGCAGTACGAGCTCGCGCTCCCCTACGCGGACATCTCCGAGGCCGTCGCCGAGCGGCTCCGCTATCCCGAGCGGGCGGTCATGCTCTCGGTTCCGGTCAAGATGGACGACGGCCGCCGCGCCGTTTTCGCCGGCTATCGCGTTCAGCACTCGTCGGTGCTCGGCCCGACGAAGGGCGGCATCCGTTACGACCCGGAGGTCTCGCTCGGCGAATGCGCCGCGCTCGCCGTCTGGATGACGTGGAAGTGCGCTCTGCTGAAGCTTCCCTACGGCGGCGCGAAGGGCGGCGTCCGCTGCAACCCGCGCGAGATGTCGTTGCACGAGCTGGAGGGGTTGACGCGGCGCTTCACCTCGGAGCTTCTGCCGGTGATCGGGCCGCAGGAGGACATTCCGGCGCCCGACATGGCGACGAACGAGCAGACGATGGCCTGGATGATGGACACCTACTCGATGCAGGTCGGCCATGCCGTGCCGGAGATCGTTACCGGCAAGCCGATCTCGATCGGCGGCTCGGTCTTCCGGCACGAGGCGACCGGTGCGGGCGTCGTGATGGTGACCGCGCGCGCTTGCGAGCGGCTTGGCTGGAACCTGGCCGAGCAGCGCTGCGTCGTCCAGGGCTTCGGCAACGTCGGCGGGATCGCGGCGCACGAGCTCGCCGATCGCGGCGCGTGCGTGATCGCGGTCTCCGACGCGTTCGGCGGCGTCTACGACGGCAATGGGCTCGACGTCCACGCGATGAGCGACTACGCGAAAGAGCACGGATCGCTCGAGGGCTGGGAGTCCGGCGACCGGATCACGAACGAGGAGCTCCTCGAGCTCGAGTGCGACATCCTCGTCCTCGCCGCCCGTGAGGATCAGGTGACGGCCGAGAACGCGGACCGAATCCAGGCCAAGATGATCGCCGAGGGCGCGAACGGGCCGACCTCGCTCGAAGCCGACGCGATCCTCGCCGAGCGCGGGATTCCGATCCTTCCGGACATCCTCACGAACGCCGGCGGCGTCACCGTCTCGTACTTCGAGTGGGTGCAGGATCTCGGGCGGCTGTTCTGGGGGCGTGACGAGATCCGCGACAAGCTGGCGGAGAAGATGAACGACGCGTTCGACCGCGTCTGGGCGATCTCGCTCGACCGTGGGATCACGTTGCGCACCGCCGCGCTCGTCGCCGGGATCCGCGAGGTGGCTGCGGCGCTCGACGCGCGCGGTCTCCATCCATAATCCGCGGATGGACCGTGTTCGCGACGCGATGGTCGTCGATCCGCCTCAGCTCGAGGGGGAAGCCAGCGCGCAGGAGGCGGGGGAGGCGTTCGACCGCCCGGAGGTGCGCGCGGTGTTCGTCTGCGAGGGCGGCCGCTTCCTCGGCGTCGTGACCCGAAAGACGCTCGTCCGTGAGATCGTCGCGGCGGGGCGCGACCCGCGCGGGACGCAGCTGCGCGAGATCGTCGAGCTGCCGCTGAACACGATCGGCTCCGAGCTCCCGCTCGACGAGGCCTTCCGCTTCCTCGAGGAGCAGGATCTCGAGCGTGTGCCCGTGCTCGAGGAAGGCCGGCTCGTCGGCGTCCTGTCGCGGGCGGTGTTGCAACGCCGCCTCGCCGAGGACGAGCCTCCGGCCGAGGAAGAGCTCTAGCCGGTCTTCTGCCCGGCTGCCTCGCGTGCGCGCGAACGGTCATCCGTCAGCAGCAGGTGTAGGCGCCGGGCGGCGCGGCGCCCTCTTCCGGCTCCGGCAGCTCGGCGGCGGCGAGCGCAGCGCCGTGCAGGATGTCCCGCTCGCTCGCGCGGATCGCGTCGAGACCGTAGAAGTCGAGTACCTCCGAGAGGATCGCGGCGCCGGCGACGATCACGGGCGCGCGGCCGGGCTCGACGAGCTCGGCGCGCTCCTCGACGGAAAGCGAGGCGAGCCGGGCGGTCTGCTCGGCGACCGCGTGGCGCGAGATCACGTGCCCGTGGATCCGCTCCGGGTCGTATTCCGCGAGCCCGAGGTCGAGAGCCGCGATGGTCGTGACGGTGCCGGCGACGCCGATCGCCCGCTCCGCTCGGGCCTCGGGAAGCAGCCCGCGCACATGAGTCCGGATCGCGCCGCTGTCCTCGCCGAAGCGCTCGGTCAGTCGCACGCAACCGACGTCGAGGCTCGTGCGGACGTCGGTGCCGACGACCTGCACCTCCGTCGAGCCGCCGCCGATGTCGACGACGAGCGTCCCCGGCTCGACGGCGCCGATCCCGCGGAGCGTCATCTCCGCCTCGTCCTGGCCGGAGAGAAGAAGCGTCGTGAAGCCGTAGCTCCACTCGATCTCGCCGAGGAATGCCTCGCCGTTCTCTGCGTCGCGGACGGCGCTCGTGGCGATGCAGAGCGTCCGCTCGGCGCCGAGCGACTCCAGCTCGCGCCTGTAGGTGGAGAGGACGTTGCGGACGCGGGCGATCGGGACGGGGAGGAGCATGCGGCGCGTGTCGACGCCCTCGCCGAGCCGGGTGATCTCGAGCCGGCGGACGACCTCGTCGAGCGTGCCGTTCGCGTCGGCGACGAGCAGGCGGGTCGAGTTCGTCCCCAGATCGACCGCGGCGACCCTCACTTGCGCGGATAGACGGCGGTCAAGCGCCCCGCGGAGGCCTTCACGTCGTCGATCGCGCTTCGGAGCACGTTCAGCCGGGTGCGCGAGACGCGCAGCCGTGCGAGCGAGCGGTCGAGCCGTGTGCCCGCCTCGGCGGCGTCGGCGAGATGGCGCTCGATCTCGGCCGTCGCGGTCGCGATCCGGTCGAGCCCGGCGCCGATCGAGCGGTTGAGCTGCTTGAACGCGCGGAAGGCCCCGAGTCCTTTCGTCGTTACGTAGACCAGAGAGGCGACCACGGAGCAGACGGCGATGGCGAGCGCGAGCCAGAAAAGCATTGAAACAACGCTAGCAGGGGTGCTTGAATGAGAGCGATGTCGCGCGTCAGGTCGGTCCTGGCGAGACGTGATGGAGTCGCGCAACTCGCCGTCGTGCTCGGAGCCTTCGGGCTCTACGAGGCGGCGCGGCTTGCGATGGAGCCGGACTGGGGCCGCGCGTTCGCGAACGCGCAGCGGATCGACAACGCCGAGCGCGTGCTCGGGGTCGCCTGGGAGCAGTCGCTCCAGCGGGCGTTCATCGCGCTGCCCGACCTCGTGCACGCGCTGAACATCTTCTACTTCGTCGGACACTTCGTCTTCACCGGGATCTTCTTCGTGTGGCTCTACCGGCGCTCCCGGTCAGGCTTTCGCGGCTTCCGCGATGGCTTCCTGATCGCGACCGCGATCTCGGTCGTCGTCCACTGGCTCTTCCCGACGGCACCGCCGCGGCTCGCTGGCGTAGGCCTCGAGGACACGCTGCTCGTCTTCTCAGGAATCGACATCGGCTCGCCGACCACCTCGGCACTCTCGAATCCGGTCGCAGCGGTTCCCTCCCTGCACGCTGCGTATGCGGTCGGCGTCGGGATCGGATTAGTCCTCTACGGGCGGTCCCACCTCGTGCGGGCCGCCGGCGTCGTCTACCCGCCGCTCGTGCTACTCACGATCGTCGTCACCGGCAACCACTTCGTGCTCGACGCCGTGGCCGGGATCGCCGTGCTGGCGGCCGGCTTCGCGCTCGTCAGGCTCCTTCGCCAGCGCCACGGCGCCGAACAGCGCGCCTGTCCCATCTAGCGCCCTCGCGAGGCGTCGGCTACAATCAACGCCGCGTCGCGGGGTGGAGCAGCCAGGTAGCTCGCCGGGCTCATAACCCGGAGGTCGCAGGTTCAAATCCTGCCCCCGCTACTGAGAAAGCCCCGGATTTCCGGGGCTTTCGGCTTCTCGGAGGGGCTGTGTGTATCTACGCGGCAGCTCGCTTCGGCGACTCGACGACCTCGACGCCGCGCCAGAAGGCGACACGGTCCTTGATCTCGCTCGCTCCGTCCTTCGGGTCGGGGTAGAACCACGCGGCGTCCTCGTTCCGCTTCCCGTCGATCTCGAGCGAGTGGTAGCTCGCCGTGCCCTTCCACGGGCAGACGGTGTGCGTGGCGCTCGCGACCAGGTGCCGCTCCACGACCGAGTCGGCCGGGAAGTAGTGGTTGCCTTCGACGATCACGGTGTCGTCGCTCTCCGCGATCACGGTGCCGTTCCACAATGCCTGCACGTCCAACCTCATTTCGTTGTTGAAAATCGGATTCGTACTGACTACAACGCAGAGACAGCCGCGAACGATTCCGGCAGCGATGACTTTTCGGGTCGAGCGGCGTCGTAGCTCGTGCAGACCCGCGACAAGGAGGAGCCATGCTCGGCGCACCGCACGTCGACTTCGTCGCCGTTCCCGTCCGCGACCTCCGTCGCGCGGACGAGTTCTACGGCACCACGCTCGGCCTTCGGCGCAGCCCGAACTCCGGTGAGCGCTGGGTCGAGTACGACCTCGAGAACGTGACGATTGCGTTGATCTCGCCTGAGGCGATGGGGCCGCAGTTCCTCGAGGGCTTCCAGCCGAATACGGCGCCGATCGCGTTTCGCGTCCCAAACGTCGAGGCGGCGAAACAGGAGCTCGAGGCGGCCGGCGTCGAGTTCGGAGGCGACGTGATCGACTCCGGCGTGTGCCACATCGCCGGCTTCCGCGACCCCGACGGCAACGCCCTCATGCTTCACCGTCGCCACGCGCCGCGGCCGTAGGATGAGCCTCGTGCACGAAGCGTCCGCCACCGCACCGGTCGAGGGGCAGCTCGAGCAGCACCGGCGCGAGCTGACGGCCTACTGCTACCGCATGCTCGCCTCCCCGTTCGAGGCCGAGGACGCCGTGCAGGAGACGTTCATCCGCGCTTGGCGCGGCTACGAGCAGTTCGAGGGCCGGGCGGCGCTGCGCTCGTGGCTCTACCGGATCGCGACGAATGTCTGCCTCGACATGCTGAACGGACGCGAGCGGCGCGCGCGGCCGATGGACCTCGGCCCGGCGCGCGAGCCGATCGCCGAGAACCTGAACACGCTGCCGGAGGTGACGTGGATCCAGCCGACCCCGGATCCGGCCGACGAGGCCGTCGCGCGCGAGACGATCAGGCTCGCCTTCGTCGCCGCGCTCCAGCACCTGCCGCCGCGCCAGCGCGCCGTGCTGATCCTCTGCGAGGTGCTCCGCTGGCAGGCGACCGAGGTCGCGGAGCTCCTCGATTCGAGCGTCCCCTCGGTCAACAGCGCCCTGCAGCGGGCGCGGGCGACGATCGGCGACGGAGCAGCCGGCCCGCCGGTCGAGCTGGACGCCGAGAGCCGTGCGCTGCTCGAGCGCTACGTCGACGCCTTCGAGCGCTACGACATGGACGCGCTCACCTCGCTGATCCAGGAGGACGCGACGCAGTCGATGCCGCCCTACGACCTCTGGCTCCGCGGGCGCGACGACATCTTCGCCTGGTGGTTCGGCCCGGGCGCCGGGTGCCGCGGCTCGCGGCTCGTGCCGGCGGTCTCCGCGAACGGCTCGCCTGCCTACGGCCAGTACAAGCCGAGCGACACGGGCGAGGGCTACGAGCCGTGGGCGCTCCAAGTCGTCGAGATCGAGGACGGCCAGATCGTCGAGCTCAGCTTCTTCCTCGACACGAAGACGCTCTTCCCGCTGTTCGGTCTCCCGCTGTCACTCGGCTAGCACGTCGCTCAGCCCCAAGAGCTCGATCAGCTCGCGGAGCTCGTCGGAGGCGTGGCGCAGCCGCACCTCGCACCCAAGCCGCTGCGCCGCGAGCTGAAGCCGCGCGAGCGCGTCGACGGTGACCGCGTTCGGTTCCAGGCCGGCGACGTTGCAGCGCGCGACGCCCGGCCCGTGCGCGCGCAGGAGCGCGCAGACGCGGTCCGAGAGCTCGGACAGGTCATCCCCGGCGATCGGGCCCCAGATCGCGAACTCCATGCAGAACTGACCGCTGCTGTCGCCGAAACTCATCGGCACGTCGACCGATCAGATCTGCGACCGATGAGTTCTGCGGCGACCCCCGGTCGAACGTGTAGAACGCAATCGTGAGGAGGAAGCAATGACCATCGCCGACGTCCGCAAGAAATGGCTCGCCCTCTACGTCCTCTGCCTGGGCGACCTCCTGATCGTGCTCGACATCTCGATCGTCAACGTCGCGCTGCCGTCGATCAGAGACGACCTCGGCTTCTCGGAGGCGTCGCTTGCGTGGGTGATCAACGCCTACACGCTCACGTTCGGCGGCTTCCTGCTGCTTGCCGGCCGGCTCGGAGATCTCTTCGGCCATCGCCGTGTGTTCCTGCTCGGTGTCGGCCTCTTCACGCTCGCGTCGCTCGCGTGCGGGCTCGCGACCTCGCCGGAGATGCTCGTCGGCGCCCGCGCCGTCCAGGGCATCGGCGGCGCCGTCGTCGCCGCCGTGGCGCTCTCGCTGATCATGACGCTGTTCACCGAGCCCGCCGAGCGCGCGAAGGCGATGGGAGTGATCGGCTTCGTCGCCGCAGGCGGCGGCTCGATCGGCGTCCTTGCCGGCGGCATCCTCACCGACCTTCTCTCCTGGAACTGGATCTTCCTCGTCAACCTGCCCGTCGGCGCGGCGGTGATCGGGCTCTGTCTGAGGCTGCTCCCGGCCGACAGCGGAGCGCGCGGCCGGACGAGCCTCGACATCGCCGGCGCGATCGCCGTCACGGCGTCGCTCATGCTCGCCGTCTACGCGATCGTGAACGGGAACGAGCGGGGGTGGACATCCGGGCAGACGCTCGGACTGCTCGGCGTCGCGGTTGCCGGGCTTGCCCTCTTCGTCTTCGTCGAGACGCGCGTCGAATCGCCGTTGATGCCGCTCGGACTCTTCCGGCTCCGCAGCGTCGCGGCGTCGAACGTGGTCGGCATCCTCTGGTCGGCGGCGATGTTCGCGATGTTCTTCCTCTCGGCGCTGTACCTCCAGCTCGTGCTCGGCTACAGCCCGCTCGAGGTCGGGCTCGCGTTCCTGCCCGCGAACCTGCTCATGGGGGCAATGTCGCTCGGCCTCTCCGCCAAGCTCGTGATGCGCTTCGGCGTCAAGCCACCGCTCGTCGGCGGCATGGCCCTCGTCGCGCTCGGTCTGGCGCTCTTCGCCCGCGCGCCCGTCGACGGCAGCTTTGTCGTCGACGTGCTCCCGGGCATGCTGATCCTCGGAATCGGTATCGGGATGGCGATGAACCCGCTGCTCCTCGCTGCGATGAACGATGTCGCCCCCGAGCAGGCCGGACTCGCCTCGGGCGTCGTCAACACCTCGTTCATGATGGGCGGCGCGCTCGGGCTGGCGGTGCTCGCGAGCGTCGCTGCGGCGCGCACGGGCGAAAGCGCCTCGCTGTCGGCGCTCGTCGACGGCTACCACACGGCCTTCCTGATCGGCACCGCCTTCGCCATCGCCGCCGGCGCGGTCGCGGCGATCTTCCTGCGGAGCGCCCCGATGCCCGCCGGCGACCCGCGCGCCGTCGGCGAGCCCCACCTCGAGCTGAGCTAGGAAGCAGCGTGGCTGAACTGGCAATCCGGATCCGGGGCGCCGTCAAGCGCTACGGCGAGATCACCGCCGTCGACGGCCTCGATCTCGACGTGCCGGAGGGCACGTGCGTCGGCCTGCTCGGCCCGAACGGGGCGGGCAAGTCGACCACGATGCGCCTCCTGACCGCGCAGGCGATCGCCGACGAGGGCGAGCTCGAGCTGCTCGGCTACAAGCTGCCGGACGAGTCGAAGCAGGCGCGCGCGCACCTCGGCGTGACGCCGCAGCTCGACAACCTCGACGTGACGCTGACCGTGGAGCAGAACCTGCTCGTCTTCGCACACCTCTACCGGATCGCCCGGGCAGACCGCCGCGCCGCGATCGAGCGCGCGCTCGTGATGGCGAAGCTCGGCGACCGGCGCGGCACCAAGGTCGACAAGCTCTCGGGCGGTATGCGCCGGCGGCTGCTGATCGCTCGCGCGCTCGTCCACCGGCCGCGACTCGTGCT
This sequence comes from Actinomycetota bacterium, assembly GCA_030855545.1. Taxonomy (GTDB): domain Bacteria; phylum Actinomycetota; class Thermoleophilia; order Gaiellales; family Gaiellaceae; genus Gaiellasilicea. The sequence continues at coordinate 12,573 of JALYRA010000255.1, forward strand.
CCTCGACGAGCCGACCGTCGGACTCGACCCGCAGGTGCGGCAGGAGCTGTGGGCGCTGGTCGACGCACTCCGGAGCGAGGGAACCACGATCCTGATGTCGACGCACTACATCGAGGAGGCCGAGCGTCTTGCCGACACCGTGCTGATCATGTCGCACGGCAAGGCGGTTGCGTCCGGCGCGCCGTCGTCGCTCGTGGCCGAGCATGCAGGGAAGCAGGTGCTCGAGGTCTACGGCCCGCCGGCGCGCCTCGCCGAGGTCGAGGCCGAGGCGGGTGACTCCGGGCTCCGGACGCGCCGCACCGGGACGAGCATCTCGATCCTCGGCGTCGAGAACGGCTTCCGGATCGACGGCGAGCGGCGGCCCGCGAACCTCGAGGACGTCTTCGTCCTGCTAACCGGAGAGGAGATCGGATGAGCGTTGCGACTCCGGCTCGCTCGCGCCGGCTCGGACGCCTCGAGCGAACGGCGCTGACCGGCGTGCTCGTACGCGAGGTCGTCAACTACTCGTCCTACTGGAAGTCCTCGACGTTCTCGTCGACGGTCGAGCCGACGATCTACCTGCTCGCGTTCGGCTTCGGCTTCGGCTCGCTCGTCGGGAGGATCGGCGGCTTCGAGTACGTCGAGTTCGTCGGCACGGGCACGGTTGCAACGGCAGTTCTCTTCTCGAGCGCCTTCCCGGCCATGTTCGGAACGTTCGTCAAGTACCAGTTCCAGCGCACCTACGACGCGATCCTCGCCGCGCCCGTCGACACGGAGGAAATCGTCACCGCCGAGGCGCTCTGGATCGCGACCCGCGCCGGCGTGTACGGCTGCGTGCCGCTCCTCGTCGCGATCGCGTTCGGGCTCGACCCGGCGTGGGGAATGCTGACCGTGCCGCTGATCGCCTGGATCTCCGGATTCGGCTGGGCGTGCTTCGGGATCTCCGTCGCCGGCTTCTCGAAGTCGTTCGAGAACTTCAACTACGTCGTCAGCGCCGTGCTGACGCCGCTCTTCCTGGTCGCCGGCACGTTCTTCCCGATCGACACGCTCCCCGGTTGGGCGCAGTTCCTCGCGAACATCAACCCGCTCCACCACTGCGTCGAACTCGTGCGGCACGCCGCGTTTGGGTGGGAGGGCTGGACGGATCTGCTCCGCGTCGGCGCGCTCCTCCTCTTCGGGCTCGTCCTCTGGCGCGTCGCGATCCGCGCGATGACGCGCAAGCTGATCGACTGAACCGTGGAGCTCGGTGTCTACACCTTCGCCGAGTTGACCTCGGAGCTCGGGCCGGAGGAGCGGCTTCGGAACCTGCTCGACGAGGTCGAGCTCGCCGACGCGGTCGGCCTGGACGTCTTCGGCGTCGGCGAGCACCACCGGCCCGACTTCGCCGTGTCGGCGCCCGCGATCGTGCTCGCCGCCGCCGCCGCCCGCACGAAGAGGATCCGCCTCTCGAGCGCCGTCACCGTTCTCAGCTCCGACGATCCGATCCGGGTCTTCCAGCAGTTCGCGACGCTCGACCTACTCTCCGGCGGTCGCGCCGAGATCATGGCCGGCCGCGGCTCGTTCATCGAGTCGTTCCCGCTCTTCGGCTACGACCTCGACGACTACGACCGGCTCTTCGAGGAGAAGCTGCGGCAGCTGCTCGCGCTCCGCCGCGAGGTGCTCGGTGTCTATCCCCGGCCGGTGCAGGAGCCGCTGCCGCTGTGGGTCGCGGTCGGCGGCTCGCCCGAATCCGCCTACCGGGCGGGCTGGCTCGGGCTGCCGATGGCGCTCGCGATCATCGGTGGACTTCCGGAGCGGTTCACCCCTTTCGCAGAGATCCACCGGCGGGCAGCGGCAGAGGGCGGCCATGCGC
>JALYRA010000259.1 GCA_030855545.1 Actinomycetota bacterium
CAGCACGAGCGCGTACGCGAAGCCGGTCGAGTAGGCCACGTTGTACTGGACGAGCGGCAGCGCTACCGCCGCCTGGAGCAGCCCGATGTTGCCCGGCCAGAGCGGGAAGATCGTCGCGACGTTCATCAGCAGCAGGACGAGCCCCGCCGCCGGCAGCGGCGCGTGCACATCAAAAGCGCGCATCGCGACGTAGACGGCGAGGAGCTGCAGGAACCAGCCGGAGCACTGGAGCACGATCGCGCCGAGCGCCGGCAGCGGCGAGCGCAGCACCGACAGCCCTTGACGGGCCATCGCGAGCAGCCGTCGCAGCGGCTTGGCGCCGTCGATCACCGGTCGGTGGCCGCGACGTGCGCTCACGACCGCCGCTCCGAAGAGCAGGATCCCGGCGCACGACACGACGACCAGGCTCGTCACGGCCCAGTGAGGGATCTTCGCGGTCAGGAGGACGTAGAAGACGAGCAGCAGCGCCGGAAAGAGGTCGAAGAGCCGGTGCGCGAACACCGTCCCGACGAGGGCGCCGCTCGTGCCCGGTCCGTGCTCCGGCAGGTTCCGCCGCAGCACGGCGACGCGGGCGAGCTCGCCGATCCGTCCCGGCAAGATCGCGTTCGCGAGCAGGCCGATCGAGAAGCCCGCGAAGACGTGGTTGAACCGGGGCCGCGGCGGGTCGAGCGCCTGGTCGATCGTCAGCCGCCAGGCGAGCGCCCGCACCAGCACCGAGAGCAGGTTGAGCCCGAACGCAAGCAGGACCCAGGCCCAGTTGACGAGGTCGAAGGCGTGGTAGACGACGTTCCAGTCCGGGCCGCGCCACCAGAGCAGGACGACGACCGCGGCGAAGAAGGGAATGATCAGCGCCGCGCGGAGCCAGCGGCTGCGCGGCACATACCTCACGCAGCCACCGGCCGACGCACGCCGCGGGCGTCGTCGTAGATCGCGTCGAGGCGGCGCGCGAGGTCCTGCCAGGAGTAGTTGTCGATCGCGTGCTGCCGGGCGGCCGCGCCGAGCGCCTCGCGCCGCGGCTCGTCGGCCAGCAGCTTCTCGATCGCGTCGGCGAGCGCCGTCGGATCGTCCGGCTGCACGGCGACGGACGTCTCGGGTGTCATCACGTCACGGTAACCCGGAATGTCGGACGCGACGACGGGCGTCGCGCACGCGAAGGCGCGCGTCAGCACCATCCCGAAGCTCTCGCCGCCGAGCGACGGCGCTACGAGCGCCTTTGCCGAGGCGACCTCGGCCGTCAGGTCGTCTTGCGAGAGAAAGCCGAGAATGTCGATCCCCTCGTCGGAGACGCGCAGCCGCGTCAGCAGCAGCCGGACCGCGAGCGGGTCCGCTCCGGCGATCCGCAGCCGCGCCCCGGTTCGCCGCTGGATCTCGGGCCAGGCTCGCAACAGCACTGGAAGCCCCTTGCGCTGCTCCTGCCTGCCGGCGAAGACGATCCGGTGCTCGCGGCCGCCAGGCTCGACCCCCTCGGGGATGAGCACCCCGTTCGGGACGATCTCGTATTCGCCCGGGAGCCAGCGCTGCGCCGACGCGCGCGCCTGCTCCGAGACGGCGATCCGCCGGTCGAGCCGCTCCTCGAGAAAGCCCCATACCGGCGTCGCGATCCGCATCCAGCCGAGGTCGCCGCTCGCGTGGTGGGTGCCGACCATCGGGCCGTCCCACATCGCAAGCGCGGCGATGCAGGGCGTCGGCGTCATCGGCTCGTGCAGGTGGAGCAGATCGAAGCGCTCTCTCCGAAGCACGCTGCGGACGCGGAGGAGCGAGCGCGGGCTGAGGATGATGTTCGGAAGCGAGCCGTTCGCCGGCACGATCACCGAACGCCCGATCGGGATCACCTCCGGCGGCGGTGTCCCGTGCCGGCCGACACGCGGGTGCAGGATCCGGGTGAACTGCCCGGGCGGGTCGTTGCCCATGATCAAGCGCACGTCGTGGCCGAGCTCGCGCAGCGCTGCGGCCTGCAGCTCCGCGTGCTCCACGACCGCGCCCCAGAAGGACCACGAGAACGGGACGACGATGCCCACCTTCATCTCCGCACGAGTCTACGCGGCGTCTGCAGAATGGCATCCATGCGCCTCGAAGGTGTCCATCACGTCACGCTGATCACGGGCGACGCGCCCCGGAACGTCGACTTCTACACCCGCGTGCTCGGCCTGCGGCTCGTCAAGAAGACCGTGAATCAGGACGATCCGACCGTCTACCACCTCTTCTACGCGGACGAGAAGGGGAGCGCCGGCTCCGACATCACCTTCTTCGAGTACCCCGGGGCGACGCGGGGCAAGGCCGGGCCTGGGATGGTGCACACGATCGTCTGGCGGGTCGGCTCGAGCGAGACGCTCGACTTCTGGGAGCGGCGGCTCGCCGGTGAGGCGGAAAACGTGACGCGTTCGGCCGACAGCCTCACGTTCGAGGATCCCGAGGGTGTAAGGCACGAGCTCACGGTGGACCGGACCGAGGACGAGCCGCTCTCCGCCACGCATCCGGAGATCCCCGCGGAGCACGCGCTGCAGGGCCTCGACGGAGTCCGGGCCTATGCAGTCGACCCGGCTCGGAGCACAGGCCTGCTCGAGGAGACCCTCGGCTTCGAGCCGCGCGACGGCAACTCGTGGGAGGCGCGCGGGGTCGAACGCGGAGGCTTCTACGTTTACGACACCGCCCCCGAGGGGCGCGGCGTGCCCGGCGCCGGCACGGTTCACCACGTCGCCTGGTCGACGAACATGGACGAGCACGACGCCTGGCAGGAACGCATCGCCGCGGCAGGCCACCGGCCGACCCCCGTGATCGACCGCTTCTACTTCAAGTCGATCTACTTCCGCGAGCCGAACGGGATCCTGTTCGAGCTCGCGACGCTCGGCCCCGGCTTCGCCACGGACGAAGATCCGGATCACCTTGGCGAGCGGCTGTCGCTGCCGCCCGACTTCGAGCACCTGCGCGAGCAGATCGAGCCGCGGCTGACCCCGCTGCCGCCGAGCAGGTGAGCCTGACCGCGTTCGAGCGCGCGGCCGACGATGAGCCGCAGGGGACGCTCGTCCTCCTCCACGGCCGCGGTGCGGACGAGCATGACCTGCACCCGTTGCTCGACGCGCTCGATCCGGAACGGCGGCTACTCGGGGTGACACCGCGGGGTCCGCTCTCGCTGCCGCCGGGCGGCCGGCACTGGTACCGGCTCGCGGGGATCCCGACACCCGACCCGGAGACGTTCTGGCCGTCCTTCCGACTGCTCTCGGACTGGCTCGACGGACTTCAGCCGCCGCTCGTCCTCGGCGGCTTCTCGCAGGGAGCGGTGATGAGCTACGCGCTCGCTCTCGGCCGCGGGAGGAAACGACGTCCGGCGGTGCTGCTGCCGCTCTCCGGGTTCATGCCGCGCGTCGAGGGGCTCGAGCTCGACCTGGCAGGGCTCGACGGCTTCCCTGTCGGGATGGCCCACGGCTCGCTCGACCCGGTCATCGCCGTCGACTGGAGCCGCGAGGCGCGTGACGCGCTGACCTCCGCCGGCGCGGACGTCACGTACTACGAGTCGCCGCTGCCGCACACGATCGATCCTCGCGCGTTGCCGGCGCTGCGCGCGATCGTCGAGCGGGTCTAGGAGGGATTGGCGAAATGCGGAGCCGGGATAATCCGGTGACGTGACAAACTTTCATCGCACCTGGGACGACTTGTCTAAGGCTGAGCGCGGGTTCTATCCACCTGAGATCAAGCGCGCTGTTGAGGCTATTCGCGCATTGGCAGAGGTGCTCGACGCCGAAGATCCCACTGGTGACGGTGGCACGCGCTTTGCCGGACTCGGGCGCGCTCTGGACGGGGAAGCCGCATGCATCGCAGAGTGGCGCGCTCAGAAGGCGGATCCGACCTTCGTCCCGCCGATCTGCGGCGCTGAGTAGAAGCTACGCCGCGTGGGGTACGGCGCATGCGCGTGCCAGCGCGAGCGACAGCCGCCTGAGCATCGTCACGTCGGCGTGGAGCGTGAGGGCGCACAGCGTGGCGGCAGCGAGGCGGCGCATCCGGTCACCATCGGCAGCGACACCGTCCGGCTTGAAACCATAGGCTCGATGGACGTCAGCCTGCCCCAGCCCTACGACTTCCGGGTCTCGACCGCCCGCTTCGACGTCTACGGGCGCGATCGCGCGACGCTGTGGTCGGACGGCGGCATCCACCGCGTCTTCGCCGGGCGCGAGGTGCGGATCGAGGAGGCGCCCGGCGGCGTCGACCTAACGCCGCACGACGCTGGGATCGAGGCTGAGGCGCTTCGGTTCCTCGGCCTCCCGTTCGACCTCGACGGGTTCTACGCGTGGGCGCCCGCAGACGAGGTGCTGGTGCGGATCGTCGCCGCGATCTCCGGCTACAGGCCGCCGCTCCAGCCCGATCCGTTCGAGGCGCTCGTCACCTCGATCACGGCCCAGCAGGTCTCGCTCCAGTCGGCGGCAGCGATCAGGAGCCGCTTCATCGAGCGCTGGGGCGAGCCGTTCGAGTACGCGCACGCCTTTCCGCTGCGCGAGCGCGTCGCCCAGGCGACCGAGGACGACTTGATCTCCGTCGGCTTCTCCGCCCGCAAGGCCGAGTACGTCGTCGGCCTCGCGCGCAGCGACCTCGACCTCGACGCCCTCGTGAAGCTTCCGGACGAGGGGGTGACCGCCCGCCTCGTTGCGCTTCGCGGCCTGGGCGAGTGGACGGCCGACTGGTTTCTCGCCCGCCACCTCGCCCGGCCGCATGCGTGGCCGGCGGGCGACCTGGGACTGCGGAAGGCCGTGACTGCGTTCTATGGTGACGTGCCCGATGTCCGAGCCTTCTCCACACGCTTCCATCCGTACGAGAACTTGAGCGCCCATTACCTCTTGACCGGCCTCCGCGTCTGTCCGCCCGCATGACCGTCCGTCACGCAGCCGCCGGTGACTTCGAAGCCCTGCAGGCGCTCTGGGAGCGCTGGCAGTCGGAGAGTCCCGCGCCGCCGCCCTGGGCAGACGTGAGTTGGGACGCGAACAGGCAGGAGTTCGAGCAGGCGCTCGACGCGAACGCGCTCTTCCTCGCCGAGGAGAACGGCGAGCCGGTCGGCTTCGTCACCGCATGGCTCGAGGATCACTTCGCGCGCATCGGCGATCTCTACGTCGCCGAGGCCGGGCGGCGCCACGGCACCGGCAGCGCACTCGTCGAGACGGTGATCGAGAACCTCCGTGCGCGCGGCGCGACGCATCTCTTCCTGAACGCGAACCCGACGGCCCTTGCCTTCTACGAGAAGCTGGGCTTTCGCGAGGAGTCGCGTAACCTCGTCCTCGCGCTGGAGGTCAACACGGTCGGCACGGGCCGGTCGTACGGCTCGATCCACGTACAGAGCGACGACCTTGGCTCGGTCGAGCGCGCGATTCGGCAGTTCGTACCGCGACTTCCTGGCGGCTCCCACGGAAGCACCGTGACGCCACCGCACAACGGCTGGATCACCGTCTACGACGACGCGTGCGATCGCGACCCATCCGCGCTCCGCCGCCTCGCGACCGAGCTCTCCGACCGGATGGGCGCAGTCGTACTCGCGATCGGCGTCGAGCATGAGCAGGTCGTGCGCTTCGTCCTGCTCGAGGCGGGACGCATCGTCGACGAGTATCTCTCGGTGCCGGAGCACTACGGCCCGCTCCCACCCGGCGACGCGATCGCCCTTGCCGCGAACCCGCGTGTCGTCGCGCGGCTCACCGGCGCGGATCCCGCCGCCGTCAGGGCCGTCGCGCGCACCGCACTCTCGCCGGCCGAGCTGCCGCCGGCGCAGGAGCTCCTGGAGCAGATCGCCGCCGCGATCGGGCTGGAAGGCGCCGACCACGGCTGGGG
>JALYRA010000267.1 GCA_030855545.1 Actinomycetota bacterium
TTCCTTCGTCCAGCGGCGTCCGCGGCTCCCAACCGAGGAGATCGCGTGCTTTGCGGATGTCGGCCACGTAGCGTGCCACCTCGCCGAGCCGAGCCGACGCGGTCTGCATCTGCGGCTCGATGTCGACTGCGGCGCCGATCAGCTCGGCGGCGCGGACGAGCGTGTTGCCCTCGCCGTACGCGAGGTTGATCGTCTCGTTCGCGACCCCACCGGAGGCCAGTTCCTCCACCCCACGCGTGATCCCGTCCACGCAGTCGTCCACGTAGGTGAAGTCGAGCACTTTCTCGGGCCCGTAGACCGTGAACGGCTCGCTCCGAACGGTCCGATGGATGAAGAGCGGCAGCACACGTGACATCCGGTGCAAGTCGTTGTCGAAGCGTCCGTAGACGTTCGAGAAGCGGAACGCGAGGTACTTGAGCCCATAGCAGCGCGCGTAGGCGTAGATGAACGCCTCGCTCGCGATCTTCGACGCCGAGTACGGGCTCTCGGTGAAGGCGAAGTCGGCGGTCTCCTCGCCGTAGCCCTCGAACCGGTGGACGTCGCCGTAGACCTCACGCGTCGACGAGAAGACGATCGGTAGGCCTCGTGCCCGGCAGAACTCGAGCACGTTGAACGTCATCGTCGTGTTCTGGAGCGCGCGGTGCGGCTGTGCGACGAGTTGATGCACCTTCGCGTGGGCCGCGAGGTGGACGACGAGGTCGGTGTCCGGATACGGCACGCCGCCGATTCCGTCCGGAGAAGCCGGGTACTGGCCGGAAAGATCCTGCAGCAGGTAGCGGAAGTCGTCCGTCCAGGTGTTCGCGCGCTGGTCGATCCCGAAGACTTCGTGCCCGTCGCCGAGCAGGCGCAACGCGAGGTTGGTGCCGATCTGGCCCGACGAGCCCGTGATCAGAATCTTCATGCGGCGACCGCCGCTCGCTGCGCGCCTCGGAGCGTGGTCGAGGTCGAGCCTTCGATCGCAACGTCGACAAGGTCGCCTGCCCGTGCCTCGCCGGCGAAGTTCACCATTGCGTTGCCACGAGTGCGGCCGCGCAGGAGCGTCGCGTCGGTGCGGCTCGTTCCCTCGACGAGCACTTGCTCGATGGTGCCGACGCGGCCGGCGTTCCGCTCGGCTGCGATCCGCTGGACGACGTCGACGAGCCGTTCGAGCCGCTCGTGCTTGACCTCCTCCGGAAGCTGATCCGGCATCGCCGCCGCCTCGGTGCCCTGCCGGGGCGAGTAGATGAACGTGAAGGCGCTGTCGTAACGGACGGTCTCGACGACCTCGAGCGTCTCTCGGAAGTCGTCTTCTGTCTCGCCTGGGAACCCGACGATGACATCCGTGCCGAGCGCGAGTCCGGGGATCGCGTCGCGCAGCTTGGCGACGAGCTTCAGGTATCGGTCGCGATCGTAGGTGCGCCGCATTGCCTTCAGGAGACGCGTCGAGCCGGACTGCAGCGGCAGGTGAATGTGCTCGCAGACCGCGTCGCACTCCGCCATCGCGGCAATGACCGGGTCGCGGAAGTCCTTCGGGTGCGGGCTCGTGAAGCGAACCCGCGCGATTCCCTCGACATCGTCGCAGGCGCGTAGGAGCTCTCCGAACTCCGTCTCGAGGTCGGGACGGAGGTCGCGTCCCCAGGAATTCACGTTCTGGCCGAGCAGCGTGATCTCGCGGACACCGTCGGCCGCGAGGCGTGTCACCTCGGCGAGGATTTCCCCGGGGCGGCGGCTCTGCTCGCGTCCGCGGACGGCGGGGACGATGCAGTAGGAGCACTTGGAGTTGCAACCCATCGACACCTGCACCCAGGCGCTGAACCTGCGCTCGCGATGCATGGGCAGGTCGCCGGCGAAGTGCTCGTGCGTGCCGAAGCTCCCGCGACCGGCGAGGCCGTTCGTCCCGATCCACTCGCCGAGGTGCGGGATCGAGCCGGGGCCGAACGCGACGTCGACCTGCGGGTAGAGCTCGAAGATCCGCTCCTGCTGCGCCTCGGCGTAACAGCCGCCGACGGCGATCACGAGGTCGGGATCCTGCCGCTTGCGGGCGCCGGCGTCGCCGAGATATGCAGCGAGCTTCGTGTCCGGCTTCTCCCGGATCGTGCACGTGTTGAAGACGAGCACGTCCGCATCCTCCTGCCTGGACGATTCGCCCAGCCCGAGCGACTCGAGCATTCCCTTGATCCGCTCAGAATCGTGAGCGTTCATCTGGCAGCCGAAGGTGGTGACGTGGTACCTGCGCATCAGCCGGTCAGTCTAGTCCCGTGTGTCTTGCGGCCAGTCGTCGCTGAACTTCTCGACGACTCCCGCACCGCCGAGCAGGAACCAGAGCACTACTTTGCCACCTCGATTGCGCGGCTCTCGCGGATCACGATCACCTTCACCTGACCGGGGTACTCGAGCTGGTCCTCGATCTCGCGGGCAATCTCGTGCGAGAGCAGAACAGCGCCGTCGTCGTCGACCTCCGTCGGCTCGACCATGACGCGGATTTCACGTCCCGCCTGGAGCGCATAAGCCTTCGCCACGCCCGGCTTCGCGGCGGCGATCTCCTCGAGGGCGCCGAGCCGCTTGATGTAGTGCTCGAGGCTCTCGCCGCGGGCGCCCGGACGCGACGCCGAAATCGCGTCGGCGGAGATCAGGAGCACGGCTTCGACGGTCTGCGGCTGCACTTCGTAGTGGTGGGCCTCGATTGCGTGAATGACTCCCTGGCTCTCGCCGTAGCGCTTAGCGAGCTGCGCCGAGATGATCGCGTGCGAGCCCTCGACCTCGTGCGTCATCGCCTTGCCGATGTCGTGCAGGAGCGCGGCGCGCTTGGCCGTCTTGACGCTGGCGCCGAGCTCGCTCGCCATGATCCCGGCCAAGTGGACGACCTCAAGCGTGTGCTTGAGAACGTGCTGGCCGTAGCTCGTCCGGTAACGCAGCTTGCCGAGAACCTTTACGAGCTCCTCGTGGAACTCGCCACACCGCGCCTCGAAGACCGCCTGCTCCCCCGCCTGGCGCACATGGTCCTCGAGCTCGGCCTTCGAGAGGTAGTACATCTCCTCGATTCGCGCCGGGTGGATGCGGCCGTCCTCGATCAGCTTCTCGAGCGTCGTGCGCGCTACCTCGCGACGGAGCCCGTCGAAGGACGAGAGGATGACGGCCTGCGGGGTGTCGTCGATGATGAAGTCGACCCCGGTGAGGTGCTCGAGCGCGCGAATGTTGCGCCCTTCCCGGCCGATGATGCGCCCTTTCATGTCGTCGGAAGGGAGTTGCACGACGGTGACGGTCGTCTCGGCGGTGTGGCTCGCAGCGACTCGCTGGAGTGCGTCCGCGACGAGGGCGCGGGCTCGGCGCCTGGCTTCGGTGCGAGCCTCCTCCTCCTGCTGTCGGACGCTGCGGGCCAGCTCGTGGCGGATCAGGTCCTGCGAGCGCTCGAGCAGGTGGTGCTTCGCCTCGGCGACGGTCAGGCCGGCGACCTTCTCGAGCTCGACGAACGCGTCGTCCTTCGCCGCCTTCAGATCCTCCTGAAGCTGCTTGACATGGACTTCACGGTCGTTCAGGCCTTGCTCGCGGCGCTCGACCTCGATCGACTTCCGCTCCAACTCGTGCTCGGAAGCCGTGACTCGCTCCTCGACCTTCGCGGCCTCGGTACGGCGGACCCGGACCTCTTCCTCGATGTCTGCGCGCAGCTTGACGGCGAACTCGCGCGCCTCGATCTGGGCTTCGCGTCGGATCGTCTCCGCCTCGCGCTCGGCGACGTGGACGCGGGAGCCGCTCCTGAGCAGCAGCAGGACCGCTGCCAGACCCGCTCCGGCAACGAGTCCGATGAAAGCGCCTACCGCAGTGAGCATGCCGCCTGCCTCCAGGGGAGAAGGTCGATTGGCCGCGGGCATTCAGCTCTCCCGCGGGTGCTCACATCCGGCGCTCGGCCTGCGGCCGCGCTCCGGTCTTCGGCGCGTCAGATCAGGCTAACGCCGGCGGATCCTCCTGGGTGCCGGTGAGACGGATGGTCGGAAAGAAACTGGTCACAGGTTTGAGTAGTTTCGGGAAAACGCGCTTGTGCAGGTAAAACGTCGAATGGAAGCACTGCCGATCCTACCCGTTCTCAGTCGTCCCGTGCAACGGCTGCCTCGAGCGCGTCCTCGCCGAACCCCTTCGCAGCGAGGTAGCGAGCCGTCTTGGCGCTTCGGCCACGCTCTCCGACGATCAGAGCAGCTCGTTCGCGCTCCGGATCCAGTGCGGCTAGCGCCGACCCGATCGCGTCGGCGGGAACGCCGCGTCCTTCGAGGTCGTGGCGGATCAGCGCGTCGCCGGCAGCGCGGGCCGCGAGCTGCTCCGCCCTCGTTCGGGCGAAGCGCTCGTCGTCGACGTACCCGATCCGCTCGAGGGTCTCGAGCGCCTCGCTGCGTGCGGCCTCCCCCAGGCCGCGGCGGGCGAGCCGGGCGTCGAGCTCCGCGCTCGAGCGGTCTCGTTGGCGCAGAGCGCGAACTGCCGCCTCGACGGCGTCCTCGTCGCGCGAGGCCAACCGTTACGCCGCCGAAGCGGCTTCCTCCTCGACCTCGACCTCGACCTCGATCTCGTCCTCGTCGACCACCGGGGGCGCCTGCTCGGATGGCGCCGCGCTCGGCAAGAGCCGCGCCGAGACGGCC
>JALYRA010000339.1 GCA_030855545.1 Actinomycetota bacterium
CGTCGAAACCAGGGCGCCCCCGTATGTTGTGTGCGCCTATTGTAGCTGCGTGCCGGTGCTTCGGGAGATCGCGGAGGACGAGCTCCAGCTGCTGGTCGACGTCATGGCGGCGGCGATGCCGCGCGAGGAGACGGGTGGAGTCGCGGGCCTCGCCGACTGGAAGCGGCAAGCGGAGGCGATGGTCTGGCTGCTCGCCGAGGAGGAGGGCACGGTCGTCGGCGCCGGCTACGCGCTCACGGGCTGGCACACGCCACCGCACCGCGCGATCGGATGCGCGCTAGTCGTCCCGGGGTCCAGGGGAAACGGCGCGGGCGACGAGATCCGGCAGGCGCTCGAGCGCTGGGCGGCCGACCACGGGGCGACCGAGCTCGAAGGGCCGGTCGCGGAGGAGGACGACGGCAGCATGGCCTGGGCGTCAGCCCGTGGCTACGAGGAGTCGGGCCGCAACTCGCGGATGGTGCTCGACCTGACCGCGATCGAGGCGCCCGAGGTGTCGGCTCCTCCTGGAGTCGAGATCGTCACGTGGGCTGAGGAGCCTGAGCTCGCAGAAGGCCTCTGGGAGGTCGCGCGCGAGGCGGGCCCCGACATTCCCGGCGAGGAGGAGACCGACGTCGGCCCCTTGGAGGAATGGCTCGATCGCGACATGCGCGGCGGCGGCGATCGGCCGGAAGCGGTGTTCGCTGCGCTGGAAGACGGTGAAGTGCTCGGCTACGCGAAGCTGTCGTTCTCGGAGGAGACCACCGAGCGCGCCTTCCACGACCTCACCGGCGTCAAGCGAGCGCACCGCGGACGTGGGATCGCGGCAGCGCTGAAGGCAACGCAGATCGCCTGGGCGAAGGCAAACGGCTTTCGGTCTCTCCAGACCGCGAACGAGGTCCGAAACGCGCCGATCCGCCACCTGAACGCGAAGCACGGGTACGTGCTCGAGCCAGGCGTCGTGATCGTCCGCCGCACGCTCGCGTGAGGCTCGGGGCCGCATTGGTCGCCATCGTCGCGGGCGCATTCTTCGCGGTCGGCTTCGCGATCGCGGTCCTCTTCGAGCTGCAGGGGTTCGGCCGCCCGCGTGACACCGACCCGCGGCTCTGGTACGTCGCGCTGCTCGTCCTCGGCCTCGCGGCCTGCGCCGCCGTGCCGAGCTGGCTCTGGACGCGCTCTCGCCGCTAGCGGCGAGACTTCAGCGCCCGCTCCATGTCGCGTTTCGCGTCGCGCTCGACGAGGTCGCGGCGCTTGTCGCCCTTTTCCTTGCCCCGGGCGAGCGCGATCTCGATCTTCACCTTCCCGTCCTTGAAGTAGAGGCGCGTCGGCACGATCGTCTGGCCCTTCTCGCGCACCTTGGCGAAGAGCGTCGTAATCTCCTGCCGCTTGAGCAGCAGCTTGCGGTCGCGGGTCGGCTCGTGGTTCGCGACGTTCCCCTGCGCGTACTCGGCGATCTCGGCGCCGATCAGCCAGACCTCGAGGTTGCGCACGTCCGCGTATGCCTGCCCGAGCGTGACACGACCTTCGCGGAGGGACTTCACCTCGGTGCCAGTCAGAACGATCCCGGCCTCGAAGCGATCGAGCAGCTCGTAATCGTGCCGGGCACGCCGATTCTCGGCGATCAGCTTCGTTCCGGTGGGCTTGGCCATCGGGCGATTGTAGGTAGCTTGACGGCGTGGTCACCGCACTCGCGTTCGCCGCCGCCGGCTGGGGAATCGCGATGGCGGTCTCCCCCGTCCTGCAGATCCGGAAGATCGTCCAGCACCGGTCGTCACACGGGATCTCGCTCGGCTACATGGCCGTGCTCTTCGTCGGTTTTCTGCTCTGGCTCGCGTACGGGATCTCGATCGAGAACTGGGCGCTGATCGTCCCGAACATCGTCGCCGCACTCGTGATCGCCGCGACCATGGCCGTCGTGCTGCGCTACCGGCGCCCGCGCCCATAGCAGCGTTCGCACAGGGCGAACCACGGCGCGCAGCTCTGGCCGCACGACTTGCAACGGCCGAACGACGGTGAGGTCACCTCGGCGGCGAGCTTCTCGCTGACCCGCCTCGCCGCGGTCTCCTCGAGCTCAGCCGCCTTCTCCAGAGTGACGCCGCCGACGTCCGGGTACTGAAGCGCGAACCAGCGCAGGATGCTCGCGGTGCGCGCGGCCTGCTCGGCGTCCTCGAGCGACGCGTCGCGAAGCCGGTTCGCGTCTAGCAGCCAGAGCAGAACCGGCCGCTGCGCCCGGTCGCCGGCGAGCGCCAGAGCAAGCGTCGCCAGCAGCTCGACGTTGTCCTCGTCGACCGGCGCGTTGACGAGCTTCCAGACCTGCTCGAGCGTGAGCTTCCTCCCGCGCTCCTGCAGCCGCCGCTGCACGGTGTCGAGCCGGACGAGCATCGGGCCGATCGACTCGACCGTGAGCCAGCCGTCCGTCGCCCACTGGCGGAGCGCCGCCGTGTGCCACGCGCGCAGCGTGGCCGCAAGCTGCGCCGGGCCATCGACCGGGAGATCCTCGAGCCGCGGCCGGATCCGCGCCGTGTCGACGATCCGGTAGCCGAGGTGGCCGCCGGGCAGCGGCACGTGAGGTGTCAGCGCCGACTCGATCAGGTCTGGATCGGCGTTCGCCCACACGATCCCCGTCAGCACGCCGACGTGGCCGCGCTCGACGAGGCCGAAGCGGCCCGCGCGGCCGGCGATCTGCGCGATCTCCCAGGCGTGCAGGTCGCGCCGCTCCTCGCCGTCGAACTTCTGCGACTCGGCGAAGAGGAGCGTCTCGCAGGGCAGGTTGACGCCGTGGCCGAGCACGTCGGTGGCGCAGCACACGTCCGATTGGCCGTTCATGAAGCGCTCGATCTCGAGCCTGCGGGAGGAGAGCGGCATCGCGCCGTAGAGGACGGACACCCTCCCCGGTTTCCGGCGGTTGACCTCGCCTGCGAGCGCGAGCACAGCGCGGCGGCTGAAAGCGACGATCACGGTGCCCGGCCGGAGACTCTGGAACGAGACGGCACCGGTCCAGTCGAGCGGCGCCTTGCGCTCGAAGAAGCGCACGTCGGCGTCGGGAAAGGCGTTCTCGATCAGCGGCAGCGCCTCGACAGCGCCGAGCAGCAGGATGTGGCGGTATTCCCCCGCGAGCAAGAGCCGCGTCCAGGCGGAGCCGCGCTCGGCGTCCTCGGCCCACTGCACCTCGTCGAGGACGAGCACCTCGCCGGACAGAGGCGCCATCTCCGCGGTGCAGCAGATGATCGGCGCGTGCTCGTTGATCCGCTCCTCGCCGGTGACAAGACCGACCTGGTCGGGGCCGAGCTCGGCGGAGAGCCGCCGGTGTGCCTCCTGAGCGAGCATCCGCAGCGGCGCGGCGAAGACGCCGCGGCCGGTCTCGGCGAGAAACGCCAGGGCGGAATGCGTCTTGCCGGAGTTCGTCGGCCCCACGTGCGCGACGACTGTCTCCGGTTCGACGCGGCGGAACGGGAGCGTGATCTCGGGCTCGGGCACCCGGAAGTGCGCCTCGCGGCGCTGGCGCCGATTCGACCGGCTCGGCCGCTTCTGGCGGCCGCGGTGCTCCCGGCGGGAGGACACCTCTAGACTTGCAGGAAGCGGCGGATCGTGAGGCCGGAGCCGATCGCTCCGATCGAGAGGCCGACGCCGAGGATGATCAGCGAGATCGTCGTGAACGGCCAGGCCTCGATGTCGGTGCTCGTGTTCAGCCGCCCGACGATGCCCGGCAGCGCGACCGCCTTGCCGATCAGCAGCAAGAGCACGGCGATGACCGACCCGAGCAGACCGCAGATCAATCCTTCGAGCATGAACGGCCCGCGCACGAACCAGTTCGTCGCCCCGACGAGCTTCATCACCTCGATCTCACGGCGGCGCGAGAAGATCGAGAGACGGATCGTGTTCGCGATCAGCAGCGCCGACGAGATCAGGAGGACGAGCGTCGCGATCGCGAACGCGGTCGACATCACCGTCGCGACCTTGACGATCTTGTCCGAGACCTCCTCGCCGTCGCGGATCTTCTCCACGCCGGCAGGTAGCTGCGGCCCCTTGAGCGAGGCGCTGATCGCCCGCACGTCGGCGCCGTCGTGAGCCTTCACCTCGAAGGCGTCGGGCAGCGGGTTCGAGGAGAGGTTCTCGACGATGTCGGGGGTCAGCTTCCGCATCCGCTCGAGCGCATCCGCCTTGGGGACGAACGTGATCGACTCGACGAGCCGGTTCGAATCGAGTTGCCGGCGGACTGCGTTGATCTGCGAGTCCGAGGCCGGCTTCGCGCACGTCGTCTCGGTGCAGAAGTAGACCTTCACGAGCAGCTTCTCCTTCTGCTTCGCGCCGAAGTCGTTCGCCCAGGAGCCGAGCGCGATGAAGAGCCCGAGCAGGAACATCCCGATCAGGACGGTCATCGTCGCCGCAATCGTCGTCGAGAGGTTCGCCGCGAGCGACCGGAGCGACTCGCTGAAGAGCAACTTGATCCTCATTCGCTCTCGTAGCCTCCCCGGCGCTCGTCGCGGGCAAGCCTGCCGTCCTCGAGCGCGATCACGCGGCGGCGCATCTTGTCGACCATCTCACGGTCGTGGGTGACCATCAGGATCGTCGTGCCGGCGCGGTTGATCCGGTAGAGGAGCTGCATGATCCCGACCGACGTGTCGGGGTCGAGGTTCCCGGTCGGCTCGTCGCAGATCAG
>JALYRA010000350.1 GCA_030855545.1 Actinomycetota bacterium
CGGCGTCGATCTCCTGGCTGGGCCAGCGGCTCGGTCCAGGCGTGCCTGTCACCGTCTCGCGATAGCTAGATCAACCAGGCGCCGTCGCGCTGCACGACCTCGCCGTCGACGCTGATCTCGCCGCCGGGACGCAGGTCTTTGACCATGTCCCAGTGGATCGCGCTCTCGTTCTTGCCGCCCGCGTAGGTGTAGCTGCCGCCGACCGCCAGGTGGATGGTGCCGTCGATCTTCTCGTCGAAGAGGACGTTGCGCGTGAACCGCGTGATCCGCGGGTTGCAGCCGAGACCGAGCTCGCCGAGCCGCTTCGCGCCGTCGTCGGTCGCGAGCACCTGTTCGAGGAACTCCGCACCCTGTTCGGCTGTCGCCTCGACGACTTTCCCGTCCGCGAAGACGAGCCTCGCGCCGACGACGTCGTGGCCGAGGTAGACGGCGGGGAACTCCGCGAAGTGGATCACGCCCTCGGCCGTGTCCTCGACCGGGCTGTAGAACACCTCGCCGTCCGGCATGTTGCGGAAGCCAGCCGAGACGACGCCTTCGCGACCCTCGATGCCCACCGTGAGATCCGTCCCCTCCCCGACGATCCGGACGGTGCGGGCGGCGTCGAAGCGCTCCTTGATCCGGCGCATCCGTTGCTCCTCGCCGTCCCAGTCGAGGAGGCAGGCGTCGAAGATGAACTCGGTGTATTCCTCGAGCGACATGCGTGCTGCGGCCGCGGCCGCTTCCGTCGGGTACTCAACGAGGGCCCAACGGACCTCGAGCGCTCGCGCGCGGCGGCTCGCCGGCTCTCCGGCCTGCTGCAGCAGCTTGCGCCGGGCGGGATCGAGGTCGGCTCCCGCATGGACGTCCTCGGGCGCGCGGATCGTGAGGCGCGCGTCTTCCTTCTCGACCTGATAGCTCTCGATGTCGGGGAGCTCGCCGAGCAGCTCGAGCGGTGCCTCGAGCGCCCAGCCGAGGTCGGCGCGGAACCGCTCCGGGCCCCAGTTGATCCGCGGGAGGTAATAGGCGCCGCGGCGTGCGATCGCGCGAGCCACCTCCTCCACGAGCGGCCGCGCGAGCGGTGTCGAGCGGACGGAGACCTGCCACCCCGGCTGAACGTCGAGGCAGCGGTTGACCATCAACTCGGCGAGCTCTCGGACGCGGGGGTCGGTCACGGCGGCGGATCGTACTCGCTCGTCAATCATCTAGCGTTGCCCGCATGGACGCGGTCGTGCTCGCGCTCGCCTCGGCCGCCCTGTTCGGCTCGATGACGGTTGCACTGCAGTTCGCGCTGGCGCGGTCGCCGGACGCGGAGGTCGGGGCGCTGCACACGATCGCGGCGGCATTCCTCGTCACGTTGCCCCTTGTCGCGGCGGGCGGCGACCTCGAGCTCGGCGGGATCTGGCCGTTCCTCCTCGCCGGGATTCTCGGTCCCGGCGCCTCACAGCTGCTCTTCACGCTGGCCGTACGTGATGCCGGCCCCTCGCGGACGTCCGTCACCGTCGGGACGGCGCCACTCTTCTCGGTCGCGATCGCACTCGCCTTGCTCGACGAGCCTGCGAAGGCGGGAGTGATCGGCGGCGCGCTGCTCGTCGTCGTGGGCGGGATCCTCCTCGTCCGCGAGCCGGGCAGGCCGGAGCACGTGAAATGGATCGGCCTCGGCTTCGCCTTCGCCGCGACGATCGTCTTCGCTGCGCGCGACAGCCTCGTCAGACACCTTTCGCTCGACACGGAGGTGGAGCCGGCGCTGGCAGCCGCTGCGACGCTGCTGGCGGGCGGCGTGACAGTCGCAGCCTGGCTCCTCGTGTCGCGGCGGCGGCTTCCGGCAACAGGCTTTCGGGCGTTCCTGCTCGCGGGGGCGCTCTTCGGTCTCTCGTATCTCTCCCTGTTCGAGGCGTACTACCGCGGCCGCGTCTCCGTCGTCTCGCCGCTCGTCGCGACCGAGTCGCTCTGGGGCGTCGCGCTTTCCGCCCTACTCCTCCGCCGGCGGGAGCTCGTGGGGCCGCGCGTGCTCGGTGGGGCCGCGCTCGTCGTCGCCGGCGGTGTGCTGATCGCGGCGTTTCGTTGAGAATCTGATAAAGTCACGCTCAGATTTTCTGACTGACCGATAATCAGCACGAAGGAGACACATCAGATGGCGAAGACAATCGGAATCGATCTGGGCACCACGAACAGCTGCATGGCGGTGCTCGAAGGCGGCGAACCGACCGTAATCCCGAGCGCCGAGGGCGGTCGCACGACGCCGTCCGTCGTCGCGTTCACGAAGGATGGTCAGCGGCTCGTCGGGGCACCCGCGAAGCGGCAGCAGGTGACGAATCCGCAGAACACGATCTTCTCGATCAAGCGCTTCATGGGCCGCAAGTCGGACGAGGTCTCGGAAGAGATGACGATGATCCCGTACGAGGTCACGAAGGGCGAGAACGGGGACGCCCGCGTCACGGCGGAGGGCACCGAGTATGCCCCGCCGGAGATCAGCGCAATGATCCTCCAAAAGCTGAAGTCGGACGCCGAGGCCTATCTCGGCCAGCCGGTCACCGACGCGGTGATCACGGTTCCGGCCTACTTCAACAATGCCCAGCGTGAGGCGACGAAGGACGCCGGCACGATCGCCGGCCTCAACGTCCTTCGAATCGTCAACGAGCCGACCGCGGCAGCGCTCGCGTACGGCCTCGACAAGGAAGGCGCCGACCAGGTGATCCTCGTCTTCGACCTCGGTGGCGGCACCTTCGACGTGTCGGTACTCGAGCTCGGCGACGGCGTTTTCGAGGTCAAGTCGACGAACGGTGACAACCACCTCGGCGGCGACAACTTCGACAAGGCGATCGTCGACTGGATGGTCGCGGAGTTCAAGAAGGATCAGGGCATCGACCTCGCCGCCGACAAGATGGCCCTCCAGCGGCTCTACGAGGCTGCGGAGAAGGCGAAGATCGAGCTCTCCTCGACGATGACGACGCAGATCAACCTGCCGTTCGTCACCGCCACCGCGGAGGGCCCGAAGCACCTCGACCTGCAGCTGTCCCGCGCGAAGCTCGGCGAGATCACGGCCGCGCTGATCGAGCGCACGGTCGGCCCGACGAAGGCGGCGCTCACCGACGCGGGGCTCGACGCCTCGAAGATCGAGCACGTCGTCCTCGTCGGCGGCATGACCCGGATGCCCGCAGTGCAGGAGAAGGTCAATGAGCTGCTCGGCAAGGATCCGCACAAGGGCGTCAATCCGGACGAGGTCGTCGCCGTCGGCGCCGCGATCCAGGCCGGCGTGCTGAAGGGAGAGGTCAAGGATGTCCTGCTGCTCGACGTCACGCCTCTGAGCCTCGGGATCGAGACCAAGGGCGGCGTGTTCACGAAGTTGATCGACCGGAATACGACGATCCCGACCCGCAAGGGCGAGACGTTCTCGACCGCGGAGGACAACCAGCCGTCGGTCGAGATCCACGTCCTTCAGGGCGAGTCGGAGATGGCGACCTATAACAAGACGCTCGGCAAGTTCCAGCTCGTCGGCATTCCGCCGGCGCAGCGGGGCATGCCGCAGATCGAGGTCGGCTTCGACATCGACGCGAACGGGATCATCCACGTGACCGCGAAGGATCTCGGCACCGGCAACGAGCAGCAGATCAAGATCGAGGGCGGCTCGGGCCTCTCCGAGGACGAGGTGCAGCGGATGGTCTCCGAGGCCGAGGCGCACGCCGGCGAGGCGCACAAGCTGCGCGAGCTCGCCGACGCGCGCAACACGGCCGAGCAGCTCGCCTACCAGACCGAGACGACGCTCAAGGAGCACCGCGACAAGCTCGAGGAGTCGGATGCCGCGACGATCGAAGGCCGGATCATGGAGCTCCGCGCCGGGCTCGAGTCGACTGACGTCGGCGAGATCCGGCAGAAGACCGAGGCGCTGAACGAGGCCTCGCGCAAGCTCGCGGATGTGCTCTACGCGCAGACCGCATCCGAGCAGCAGGCCTCCGCAGCCGGCAACGGCAACGGCGACGCGGCCGCCGAGGACGAGGTCGTCGAGGACGCCGACTACGAGGTCATCGACGAGGAAGAGGCGAAGACGTCGTGACCGACGAGCACGCGGTTGAGCAGGACAGCGTCGACGAGGAGGAGATCGTCGAGGAGCCGGCCGCCGAGCCGGCTCCCGACGACTCCTACCTCCGGCTCGCGGCCGACTTCGACAACTACCGTAAGCGTGTCGCCCGCGAGTACACCGAGGTCACGCAGCGTGCGAACGAGCGGCTGCTGAACGAGCTCCTGCCGGTGCTCGACGATCTCGAGCGCGCGCTCGAGGCCGCGGCCCAGCACGAGGAGGCGAAGCTCGAGGAAGGCGTCCAGCTCGTCCACCGCTCGCTGGCCTCGCTGCTCGAACGGCACGGCTTGTCCGAGATTCCGACCGAAGGCGTCTTCGACCCGCACATCCACGAGGCGCTGCTCGCGCAGCCGGCGGAGGGTGCCGAGGACGGCACTGTGCTACAGGTGCTCCAGAAGGGCTACCGGCTCGGGGACAAGGTGATCCGCCCGGCCCGCGTGATCATCGCGGAGTGACGGAACAGTGACGAACCTGTACGACACGCTCGGCGTCGCCAAGAACGCCTCGGCCGACGAGATCAAGAAGGCCTATCGCAAGCTTGCCCGGGAGCATCACCCCGATGGCGGCGGCGACGAAGCGCGCTTCAAGGAGATCCAGGGCGCCTACGACGTGCTCTCCGAGCCGGACAAGCGGAAGCAGTACGACGCCTTCGGCTCGACGAACGGCCGCGGCCCGCAGGCGGGGGGAGCGAGCTTCGAGGAGTTCGACCTCAGCGACCTCTTTGGCGGGCTCTTCGGCGGCGGCGGCGGCTTCGGCCGGCAGCAGCGCCGGCCGCAACCAGAGCGCGGCGCCGACCTCCAGACCGAGGTGCACGTCTCGTTCGAGGACTCGCTGAAGGGAGTCCAGGTGCCGGTGCGCGCGAACGTCGAGACGGCGTGCTCGGCCTGCGGCGGCTCGGGCGCCGAGCCAGGCACCGCGCCGATCACGTGCCCGGAGTGCGCCGGCCGCGGTGTCACCTCCGACTCGCACGGCCTCTTCTCGCTCTCCCATCCGTGCGCTCGCTGCCGCGGCAACGGCACCGTGATCGAGAAGCCGTGCAAGCGCTGCCGCGGCGCCGGCCGCGAGCGCGTCCAGAAGACCTTCCAAGTGATGATCCCGGCAGGCGCGAAGGACGGGACGAAGGTGCGGCTCAACGGCCGCGGCGAGCACGGCAGAAACGGCGGCCCGGCGGGCGACCTCTACGTTGTCGCCCGTGTCGCCGGCTCGCCGATCTACGAACGGCGCGGCGCTGACCTCGTCGTCGACGTTCCCGTCTCGTACGCAGACCTGACGCTCGGCGGCTCGCTCGAAGTGCCGACGCCCGACGGCCCGATCGCGCTCAAGGTTCCCGCCGGGTCGCAGCCCGGCAAGCTGCTCAAGATCAAGGGCCGCGGCGCGCCGAAGCTGAACGGCGGCGGCAAGGGCGACCTGCTCGCCCGGCTGAAGCTGACCGTGCCGGAGAAGGTCTCGAAGCACGAGCGCGAGCTGCTCGAGGAGCTACGGAAGGTCAGCCGGTGACGGACAGCCATCCCCGCTACATGATCTCCGTCGCCGCCGAGCTCGTCGGTATGCACCAGCAGACGCTACGCATGTACGAAGCGAAGGGCCTCGTCCGGCCGGGCCGCACGCCCGGCGGCACGAGGCTCTACTCCGAGGCCGACCTCGGGCGCCTGCGCGTGATCCAGCGGCTGACGACCGAGCTCGGCCTCAACCTCGCGGGCGTCGACCACGTGCTGCGGCTCGAGGACGAGCTGCGCAAGCAGAAGGCGCGCGCCGACCGGCTCGAGCGCGAGCTCCGCGAGGAGATCCGCACCGTGCATCGCTCCTACAAGCGCGAGGTCGTCGTCTACCAGTCCGAACGCCATCCCGAGCCGCGCCGCTGATGGACTTCACCAGGCTGACGATCAGGAGCCAGGAGGCGGTCGCCGCGGCGCAGGAGCGCGCGCGCCGGACCGGCAACCCAGAGCTCTACCCCGAGCACCTGCTGCTCGCCCTCCTCGACCAGGAGCTCGTGCAGCAGCTCGTTCCGGACCCCGCCGCGCTGCGCGCCGAGACCGAGGCGGCGCTGGCCGCGAAGCCCGCGATTCAGGGCGCGTCGCAGCAGCCGGCCGCCGGCGCCGCGTTCTCCCGCGTGCTCGACAAGGCGTCAGACGAGGCGAAGAGGCTCGAGGACGAGTACGTCTCGACCGAACACCTGCTGCTCGCGCTCGACGCTGTCCCGCGCGACGGGCTGCTCGCAAAGATCAAAGAGGTACGCGGTGGCCAACGCGTCACGAGTCAGGATCCCGAGGGCACCTACCAGGCGCTCTCCAAGTTCGGCCGCGACCTGACCGACGTCGCTGAGCAGGGGAAGCTCGACCCTGTGATCGGCCGCGACGAGGAGATCCGCCGCGTCATCCAGGTGCTCTCGCGCCGTACCAAGAACAACCCGGTGCTGATCGGCGAGCCCGGAGTTGGCAAGACCGCGATCGCCGAGGGGCTCGCGCAGCGGATCGTCGCCGGCGACGTCCCCGAGGGCCTCAAGGGCAAGCGCGTCTGGTCGCTCGACATCGGCGCGCTGCTAGCCGGAGCGAAGTTTCGCGGCGAGTTCGAGGAGCGGCTGAAGGCCGTCCTCGCGGAGATCAAGAACGCCGAGGGCGCGATCGTCCTCTTCATCGACGAGCTGCACACGGTCGTCGGCGCCGGCGCGGCCGAGGGTGCGGTCGACGCGGCGCAGCTGCTGAAGCCGATGCTCGCGCGCGGCGAGCTGCGCGCCGTCGGCGCGACCACGCTCGACGAGTACCGCAAGCACATCGAGAAGGACGCGGC
>JALYRA010000366.1 GCA_030855545.1 Actinomycetota bacterium
CGGCGTACGGGCGACGGCCTCGTCACCTACTCGCCGAAGGTCTTCATCCCGCTGACGACACTCTGCCGTGACGTCTGTGGCTACTGCACGTTCGCGAGGCCACCCCGTCGCGGCGAACGCGCTTACCTGAGCGAGGACGACGTGCTGGCGATTGCGCGCGCCGGCGCAGCGGCCGGCTGCACTGAGGCGCTCTTCACGCTGGGTGACAAGCCGGAGCTCCGCTACAAGGTCGCGCGCGACGAGCTCGCCGCCCTCGGCTGCGAGTCGACGCTCGAGTACCTCGGCCGGGTCGCGAGGCTCGTCCTCGACGAGACCGGCCTGCTCCCGCACCTGAATCCCGGCGTGATGAGCCGCGAGGAGCTAGTCGCGCTGCGGCCGGTCTCCGCCTCGATGGGGATCATGCTCGAGACCGTGGCCGAGCGGCTCTCGGCGAGGGGCGGACCGCACTGGGCCTCGCCCGACAAGCTCCCGGCCGCGAGGCTCGAGACGATCGGCCTCGCCGGCGAGCTCGCGATCCCGTTCACGAGCGGGATTCTGATCGGGATCGGCGAGACGCGGGCCGAGCGGATCGAGGCGCTCGAGGCGCTGCGGAAGGTGCACGAGCGGCACGGCCATCTCCAGGAGGTGATCGTCCAGAACTTCCGCGCGAAGCCGGGGACGCGGATGGCGTCGCATCCCGAGCCGGATCTCGACGACCACCTCTGGACGATCGCCGTCGCCCGGTTGCTTCTCCCGGCCGACGTCTCGGTGCAGGCGCCGCCGAACCTCGCCTACGACGACTTCCCCCGGCTCCTCGATGCGGGGATCGACGACTGGGGCGGCGTCAGCCCCGTCACGATCGACCACGTCAACCCGGAAGCGCCCTGGCCCGACCGCGACCGCCTCGCCCAGGCGACCAGATCGCGTGGCCTCGAGCTGGCGTCGCGGCTGCCCGTCTATCCACGTTACCTCTCGGGCGCGTGGGTCGATCCGGCCGTGCTCCCGGCGGCGCTGCGCGCGTCCGACGCGCTCGGGCTCGCGCGCGAGGACTCGTGGCATCCGGGCGAGAGCGGGGGAGTGCCGTTCGTCGTCTCCCGCGACGTGCTGCCGGTCGACACCGGAGAGCTGGGGGAAGCTGAGATCGTCCGGCTCTTCCGGGCGCGCGGAGGGGAGCGCCAGCGAGTCTTCGCCGCCGCCGACCGGCTCAGGCGGGACGTGTGCGGCGACGAGGTCAGCTACGTCGTGACGCGGAACATCCAGTACACGAACGTCTGCTACTTCCGCTGCGGCTTCTGCGCCTTCTCGAAAGGGAAGCTCGCGGCGAACCTACGGGGCGCTCCGTACCTCGTCCCGCACGACGAGATCGTCCGGCGGGCGCGCGAGGCGTGGGACCGCGGGGCGACGGAGGTCTGCCTGCAAGGCGGGATCCATCCTGCCTTCACCGGCGAGTACTACGCCTCGGTCGTCGATGCGATCCGGCGTGAGCTTCCCGACCTCCACATCCACGCGTTCTCGGCCCTCGAGGTCTGGCAGGGGGCGGAGACGCTCGGCCTGCCGCTCGAGGAGTATCTGGCGATGCTGCGGGATCTCGGTCTCGGCTCGCTGCCGGGCACCGCCGCCGAGATCCTGGACGACGAGGTGCGGGCCGTCATCTGTCCGGACAAGGTCTCGACCGAGCAGTGGCTCGAGGTGCACGAGGCGGCGCATCGCGTCGGCCTGCGGTCGAACGTGACGATCATGTTCGGCCACGTCGAGCGGCCCGAGCACTGGGCGCGGCATCTCCTCCGGGCTCGCGAGCAGCAGGAGCGGTCGGGGGGCTTCACGGAGTTCGTGCCGCTTCCGTTCGTGCACATGGAGGCGCCGATATGGCTCCAGGGCCGAGCTCGCTCGGGGCCGACGTTCGGCGAGTCGCTGCTTCTGCACGCGGTTGCGCGCCTCGCGCTCCATCCGGCGATCACGAACATCCAGGCGTCGTGGGTGAAGCTCGGCCCGGTCGGTGTCGCTGCCGCGTTGAGCGCAGGGGTCAACGATCTCGGCGGGACGCTGATGAACGAGTCGATCTCTCGCTCAGCAGGGTCCGAGTACGGGCAGGAGATGTCGCCGGGGGCGATGGAGGCGTTGATCCGCGCGAACGGCGCGACACCGAGGCAGCGGACGACGCTCTACGACGACGCGCCGGAGGAGCGCCGTGCCGCGTCGTTCGCGGCCGCACCTCTGGTTGAGCCGATCAATCCGCCCATACGTGACGCGGGGCTGAAGGCGCCGCCACGCCTCGTTCGTCCGGGCCTGCTCGCCCGCGCCCGCTGAGCTGCTAGCC
>JALYRA010000374.1 GCA_030855545.1 Actinomycetota bacterium
GGGCGGTTCCCTGCCGTGCCGGCAAGAGGTAGGTCAGAAGACCCGGGAGCATCAGGACGAGCAGCACCGTGAGCAGCATCTCCATGCCACTACAACGGTGCTGCCCGCCCTGGCGTTACGGGAGCGCGACGAAGCCGCTGAGGAATGACCGCGCCTGCGTCGTGTCGAGGCGGTACCCCTCGGCTCTGCCCGAGCAGTCCTTCGAACCGGTCGACGTCACGGAGAGCACCGTGTCGCCCGCGAGCTGAGGTCCGCCGGAGTCGCCCATGCAGGGCCCGGCGCTCTTGGTCGAGATCGTCAGCGTCAGGCGACCGACTTTGAGCACCGGCGACGAGGCCGCGCGCCGCAATCCGTCGTAGACGAAGGTCCCGTCCGCACCGCGGCTCGAGTAGCCGTAGCCCACGCTCGTGACTGGTGCTCGTCGTGCGAGCGCTTCGACGGAATCGGCCTGTGGAAGCACTGCGGGGCCCTCGGATGTCGCCTCGTCGAGCACCACGACGGCGAGGTCGGCGCCCTTCGATGTGTCGACCGCGAGCGTGCCGACCTGGAGGCTCCACTCGTCAGCAAGCACCGCGTCGAAGCTGACGGCGACGCGGGCTCCGTCCGCGCCGCAGTGGCCGGCCGTCGCAAAGACCGTCGGTGCGATCAGCACGCCCGAGCACGCGACCCGACCGTCGACGACGAGCGCCCCGACGTAGGGGTGCGCGTCGCCGTCCGGCGTCGAGCCGGTGATCGCGGCTGCGGTGGCGACGACGGTCAAACCGCCGACGAGCGTCACGAGTGCGGTTCGGAACGGACGGTGGAGCATGAAGTGGGACCTCCTGAGAGAGTGCGAGTCGGCCGCGAAGCGGCCTTTTGGGGTCTTCGCGCGGTCGGAACCGGTTCTGCGGATCCGACCTTGCACCGACTATGTGCCGCCAAAGAAGCCGTACTTGACCTTCGCGAGGAAGGCTGCGGTCGTCACGAGGAACACGAGGACCGACATGGGAGTGATCTGCTTGCGCATTCGAGTCACCTCCTTTCTAGAAGTGGAAGTCCTGGAGGGCTTCGGCGGCCTTGCGATAGAGCTCAGCGGCGCCGACAGAGTCGTTGCGGGCGGAGGCGAGCTCGCCCCGCGCCATCCATGCCGCCGCGACGAGGCTGACCGATTCGAGCCCGGAGAAGGACGTCTCGGCGGCCGCAAACCACTCGTCGGCCTCATCGCCGCGGTCGAGCAGCATCAGCGCGCGCCCGAGAACGAGCTGCACGTTGCCGACCTCGTCGAGCACGTCCTCGCGACCGCCGAGCAACTCGAGCGCCTTCCGCGCCTCTTGCTCGGCCAGCTGCGGATCGCCGATGCGGAGATGGACCTGCGCGAGCGAGGAAACGGCGTAGCCCGTCTCGACCTCGGTCGCCGCGTCGAAGAGCATGTGCACGGCCTGCTTCAGGAACTCGATCGCCTCGTCGTGCTTCCCGAGCAGGAACGTGATCCCGCCGAGGTCGTTGAGCACCCGGCCGACGTTGGCGCGGTCGCCCGCCTGCTCGTAGAGCTCCTTCGCCTGCTCGGCATAGCAACGGGCGACGAGGAACGCGCCCTCGCGCTCGGCAACCGACGCGGCGCGAAAGTTGATGTCGGCGGCTGTCGTCGTGTCGCCCAGCGCGTCGGCGAGCTCCAGGGCCGCTTCGATGTCGCCGCGTGCGGCGTCGAAGTCGCGCTGCCGCTGGTAGCACCGGGAGCGCCAGTCGTAGATCTCCGCGCGGAGGCGGTCGCACGGGCGGCCGGAGCGGTCGCACAGCTCGAGCGCCAGCGTCAGGTCGTTGACGGCGCGCGAGATCGAGCCGCGTTTCACCCGTACCGCACCGATGCGGCAGAGCACGCCCGCGCGGTCGACGTCGTTGAAGCCCGTCCTGTGCGTGATCTGCTTTGCCGTCTTCAGCTGCTCGAGCGCTTCCTCGAGCTCGCCGCGGTACATCCGGGCGCGCGAGCCGGCGAGGAGCGACCGCAGCGCGAGATCCGGAAAGTGCGTCGGCACGATCGGAACCTCACCGAGAAGCCGGATCGCGTCGTCGTAGCGGGCCTCGGCGACTGCGGCCTCAGCGGCCACGACCTGAGTCTCGAGCAAGCCCAACTCCCCGTCGTGACAGACGTCGGTGACCGGGGGAAGCGTGAGCGCCGCAAGCTCGTTCATCTGTCACCCATAGTCGTCGGGCTGGGTCGGCGGGTCGATTCCCGCGTCCGCCTGCCGGGGATCCCCGATTCCGCGTTGCCGCGGTACCGCTGGAAGATCGCTCCGACGGGGGATGCCCGGCTCGGGGAAGTTCGGGAAGGTGCGTTCGGGCGGCACGGTCTTCGACATCGATTTCCGACCGGAGGTTCCAGTGCACGCTCGCCCTGTTGCTCTCATCGCCCTCGCCGGGCTCTGCCTGACGGCTACCGCCGCGGGATCGGTCGACGCCGGCGCAAGCCTCCGCTTCGGCTTCGTCCCGCAGCGCGCGTTCCAGGGGCAGCCCGCCTCGCTCTCGGTCGTCGTCCGGCCGACGGGCGTTCGCTGCGCTGCGAGCGTGCGCTACGCCGACCGCTCGCTTCAGAAGTTGCCCACGGTCGTCGCGCGCGCCGGCAAAGCGGCGTGGCGCTGGCAGATCCCCGCGAAGGCGAAGCTCGGCTCGGCGACGGCCACCGTGTCGTGCGGCCGTGCGGGCGCTTCCTCTCGCAGCTTCGCCGTCGTCGGCCCGCCCTCCGCGCCCGCGAAGGTCGTCATCGGGAAGAACGGCTTCTCGCAGCGCGTGCGCTCGACGAGTCGAAGCGTCAGCTATGGGATCGAGCTCGCGAACCCCTCGCCGGAGAACGACGCCCTCGACGTCGACGTCCTCGTCAACTTCGTCGACGCCACCAACCGGGTCGTCGACACGGACACGGTCTCGGTCGACGCGATCGCCGCCGGCTCCCGCTACTACCTTGGCGGCTCCACGTCGATCCCGGACGCGTCACCCGTCTCGAAGCTCGAGATCGTGACACGAATCGGCGGCCAGGCTCCGAAGCGCAAGCTCGGACCGGCGTTCGCCGACGTGATCGTTCAGGCGCAGAAAGGCGATCCGGCGTGGGTCGGCGCCGTCGTCGGTCAGGTCGAGAACGACCATCCGACGATGCTCTTGCGGCGCACTCAGATCTCGACCGTCATCTATGACTCGGCCGGCGAGGTGATCGGCGGATCGACCGGCGGCAGCAGCGGCGGGCTCCTCCCCGGCGTGCGCGCCTACTTCCAGGCCTCGTCCGGAGTCAGCTCGATCCCGTTCGACCGCGTCGCGTCGGCGAGCGTGTCGGTGCTCGGGAGCTACGAGCCGACGAGCTAGCTTTTC
>JALYRA010000011.1 GCA_030855545.1 Actinomycetota bacterium
AGAAAGCGGCCGAGCTTGCCGCGGTCGGAGACCTGCGTGAGCAGCCAGAGCAGGTAGCGCGCCTCCGAGCCGGTGACACCAAGCCGCAGCAGCGGCCCTTGGCCGGCTGCGGCGAGGTACACCGACCGCGCGAGCCGAGCGAGGTCCCAGGCGGTCGTGTACTTGCCGACGCCGAAGCTCGGCTGGCTCTCGATCCGGATCGGAATCGGCTCACCGGCGGCCACGGCGGCCGCTCTGCGCGTCTCATAGCCGCCGTACATGAGCGAGTCGCGCAAGCCGAGGGCCCGCATCGTGGCGTTGACACGCTCCGAGCCGGCCGCCGTCGAGCCCGCAAGCCAGACCTCGAGCTCGTTCGCGGCCGCGTTGTCGGAGAAGACGAGCATCTTTGCGAGCAGGCCGGCGAGCCGGGTCCGCTCGGCGGGCTTGCCGTCGAGCGAGCGCAGCACCGTCACCGCGATCGCGAGCTTGAGCGTCGATCCCGCCGGGAAGCGCGCCCTCGCGTTCCAGGCCGCGCCCTGCCCCGTGCGCAGATCCTCGACGTAGACGCCGGCGGTGCCGCCGTGGCTGTCCACAAGCCGCCGGATGCGGGCGGTGAGCGGCCGGTCGAGCGTCGGCGAGCGGCCGCGGGGCCGAGCCTCGTGGGGGAGCGCGAACACGGGCTCCACGTGCCGCGTCGAGCGGCGGTTCCGGCCGTCCACGGCTGTCACGCTCACGGTGACCACGCCGACCCGCATCGGTACGTCGAGCGAGAACGACCGGCCGCGCAGGGGCTCTTCGGCGACGATGTACCTCCCGACGCGGACGATGATCCTCCTCGTTCCCGCGGGCGCGGTGCCGGCGACGTGGCCGAAAGAGACCTCGCGCGGCGCTGGAGCGACGACCGCCGGAGGCGGGAGAGCCGGAGCGTCGATCATGCTTGCATGATGCCGATCCTCGCGCATCTCGACTTGGACGCGTTCTTCGCGGCAGTGGAAGAGCTCGAGCAACCGGAGTTGCGGCGGAAGCCGCTCGTCGTCGGCGGCGACCCGAAGGGGCGAGGCGTCGTGTCGACCGCGAACTACGTCGCGCGGCGGTTCGGCATCCACTCGGCGATGAGCTGCGCCGAGGCGCTCCGCCGCTGTCCCGAGGCGGTCTTCGTGCGACCTCGGCACGCGCTCTACCGGGAGTACTCGCAGGCAGTGTGGGCCGCCGTCCGAGAGGTCGTCCCGCTCGTCGAGCACACGGGTCTCGACGAGGGCTACCTCGATCTCACGGGTCAAGCTCGCGACTACTCCCGCGCCCGGACACTCGCCGAGGCGGTGCAGACCTCGGTGCGGGCGGCGACGAGCCTCTCCTGCTCGCTCGGCGTCGCACCGGCGAAGGTGGTCGCGAAGGTCGCCTCCGACCGCCGGAAGCCGGGCGGAATCACCGTCGTTCCCGCCGGCACGGAGGCCGCGTTCCTCGCCCCCTTCTCGGTACGGGCTCTGCCGGGCGTAGGGCCACGCGCCGAGCAGCGCCTCGCGTCGGCGGGAGTGACGACCGTTGGCGAGCTCGCGGCCCTCTCCGACCTCGACCTACGCGCCGTCCTTCCGGGGCAGGTCGGCAGGATGCTCCGCGACCGCGCACACGGGGTCGATCCGCGCAGGCTCGAGACGACCGGCGAGCGGATCTCGATCTCCGTCGAGGAGACTTTCGAGCGCGACCTGCACGAGCGTGAGCCGCTCCACGCCGAGCTGCGCCGGATGGCTGGACGGCTCGGTGAGCATCTACGCCGCGACGGTCTGTCCGCCCGGACCGTGACGACGAAGCTCCGCTACGGCGACTTCTCGATTCGCAGCCGCTCGACGAGCCTCGACGTCGGCATCGACGACCCCGACCGGATCGGCGACCTCGCCTGTGCACTCCTCGACCGCGGCCTTCGCGACCGGCCGGGCGCGCTACGCCTCGTCGGCGTCGGCCTCTCCGGGCTTTCCGACTACCGCCAGCTGTCCTTGGAGGAGGGCTGACTCGGAGCGCCTTTGGGGCGCGAAGCGGCACCGAGTAACAGCTAACCCGCTGTCCTTCGAGGAGGACTGACTCGGAGCGCCTTTTGGGCCGCGAAGCGGCCCCTTCAGGGATCTTGCGCGATGAGCGTCCGCTCCTGCGGATGCTCATCCTGCGCCGAGTAGCAGCTAACCGAGGAGGTCGTTCGCCTCGAGGAACTCCGCAGCGACCTGCGCCGCTTGGCGCTGGTCGATCGCGACCGCGGAGTTCATCGCGATGATCGCGTCGTTCGTGAGCTTCTCGGTGACCGCGTCGATCGTCTCGCGGAATTCGTCGCCGAGCTCGTCGGCCAGCGTCTGCTTCACGACCGGCGCGACGTTCTGGAAGCCGAAGTTCGCCTCCGGATCCTCGAGCACGACGTACTTGCCTGACGCGAGCGGCGGGTCGGTCGAGAAGATGGCGGCGACGTCGACGGCGCCCTGGTCGAGCGCCTCGTACGGGCTGATCCCGGTGAACGGGACGAAGTCGACGTCCTCGACGCCGTAGCGCTCCTTGACGCCGACGAGGCCCTGCAGGCGCGTCTCGAACTCGGGCTGGCCGCCGAGCTTGAAGCGCCCGATCCCGGCGAGGTCGCCGATCTCGGTCAAGTCCTGCTCGTCCGCGGTCTCCTTCGTCACCGCCAACGCGTCCGAGTCGGAGAAGGGCGTCATCTCGAAGAGCGTGAAGCCGCGCTCCTCCTGCAGCTCCTTCGCCCGCTCGAAGGTCTCCTCGGCGCTGCCGGGCGTCTCCGTGTCCTCGAAGACGACGGTGAGCATCGTGCCCGTGTACTCGGGATAGAAGTCGATCTGGCCGCTCGTGAGCGCCTTGTCGATGATCTCGGTCGAGCCGACCGAACTGTTCAGCTCGACGGTGTAACCCTTCGCCTCGAGCGCCTGCTTGTAGAGCTCGCCGAGGATGATCGCCTCGGTGAAGTTCTTCGAGCCGATCCGGATCGGCGTGTCCTTGGCCTCGCTGCCGCCGCCGTCATCGCCGCCGCAGCCCGCGGCGAGGAGTGAGAGCACAGCGAGCAGGACGAGGGCGCGGCGCATCAGGGCAAGTCTTGCACATCGTCGCTCACGAGCGACGGGTCGGCGCCGTGCTCGAGCAGCAGCTTGACTATCTCCTCGTGCGAGCCGGCCGTGGCGCTCTGGAGCGGAGCGACGCGGATCGTCGCGTGACGCGAGATGACGTTCACCTCGGCGCCGCGCTCGAGCAGGATCTTCGCCGCCTCTTCCTCGCCGAAGTAGGCCGCCAGGTGCAGGGCTGTGAAGCCGTCGTTCGACCAGGCCGTCGCGAGGCCCGGCTCGCCGCCGAGCAGCTCCTCCAGCCCGCGTTTCCGCCCGACGGCCGCGGAGTCGAAGACGTCGAGCGGCGGGTTCGCGTCGAGCAGCGGGTCGACGAGGTCGGTCTTGCCGTTGTAGAGCGCGTACAGGACCGGCGAGAGGCCGTCCGCGTCCCGCTGGCCGGCAAGCTCGGGGTCGCCGTCGAGCGCCTCGCGGAGCGCGTCCTCGTCGCCGGCGGCGATCAGCTCGAAGATGTTCATCCTCGCAGTACCGGCCGGGTGAGACAGGTGGGGCCGCCGTCACCCTTGCGGGAGATCTCGTCCCCCTTGTAGACGAGCACGTCGACGCCGGCGGCCTCCATCCGGCGGCGTGTCTCGTCGTTGCCGCCGAGCGCAAGCGCATGGCGCGGCCCGAGCGCGAGCACGTTCGAACCCATCGACTCGAACTCCTCGTCCGGCACCTCGACGAGCTCGATTCCAC
Source organism: Actinomycetota bacterium (assembly GCA_030855545.1). Classification (GTDB taxonomy): domain Bacteria; phylum Actinomycetota; class Thermoleophilia; order Gaiellales; family Gaiellaceae; genus Gaiellasilicea. The sequence goes on from JALYRA010000011.1 coordinate 3,765, forward strand.
GCTCGTGCAGCAGCTCCATCAGCCGCACCGGCATGAGCCGCGCGTAGACCAGCGCGAGGTCCTCGTCGAGCGGCGAGATCAGGCTCATCAGGTGCATCACCTCGGCGCGGCCGTGCCAGTGCGGTAGGTCGTACGAGAGC
>JALYRA010000043.1 GCA_030855545.1 Actinomycetota bacterium
AGCCGGGGCACGCCGAAGACCGCGAGGAGCGCGCGCACGTCGAGCTCGCCGAAGGTGCCGGCGCCGGCGAGCGTCATCCCGGCCGCATCGACCGGCAGGACGATCGCGGCGGCAGGCTCGCGCTCGAGGTACTTGTCGAGGTGAAAGACCTGCTCGCTCGAGGCGGGGAAGCGCTTCAGCGCGCCGAGGATCGCGGTCCTGCCGCCGAGGTTGCGCAGGTCGGCGGCGAAGCGGAGGCCGACGTCGTAGACGAAGCCGCGCTCGAGCTCGAGGAAGCGCTTCAGTTTCGGCCCGCCGTGCGAGGAGGTCCGGCGCGGCACGAGCACGTTCGAGACGAGGCTCGCGTGCCCTTCGACCGCGGCCATCGCGGCGAGCTTCGAGTCGCTGCCGCCCGGGAGGCGGCCGACCCGGCGGAGGTCGTAGTGCTGGTCCTGGAGCGCGTGGACGATCTCGTGCAGAGCGGCCGCGCGCTCCGTCGAGCCCGCACGGACGTACGCCGTCCTCGCGGCCGGGTCGTAGAGGCCGGAGCGGTTCTCGATCTCGATCAGCGTCTTGCGGAGCGCTCCCTTGCCGCCGCTGACGAGACCGAGCGACCGGTAGACCGCCTCGTCGTAGTCCTGCGCCCGGCGCGGATACGCGAGATCGAGCATGCGCACCCGTCGGGCCTGGAACGGCGCAGCGCGCTCGACGACGACCCGCACCTGCTCGCGCGCCTTCAGGCCGGTGACCTTCTGGGCGAGCCGGAGCAGCGCCTGCGCCTGCGGGCGGTCGAGGGCCTCAGCGATGGGTGCCGCGACGAGGGTGGCAACGACGAGCGCCAGAAATGTTTTCTTCATCCAAACCCCGTTATCGACCGAATCCGCCAGCACAGTAACGCGCCCGTACAATGTCGCTCATGGCCACGACGGAGGATCGCGGCTCCCTCGACGGGACGCAGGCGTGGCGCGAGGAGCTGTACGAACGCACGCCCGAACGGCAGGGCGAGCTCTTCTCCACGATCTCGGGGCTCGAGAACGAGCCTCTGGCGACACCGGACACGGTCGAGACCGACTATGACCGCGACCTCGGCTATCCCGGCGTCTTTCCTTTCACGCGCGGGGTCTATCCGTCGATGTACCGCGGCAAGCTCTGGACGATGCGGCAATTCGCGGGCTTCGGCACTGCGGAGGAGACGAACGAGCGCTTCCGCTATCTGCTCGACCACGGGCAGACCGGGCTCTCGACCGCCTTCGACATGCCGACGCTGATGGGGTACGACTCCGATCACGCCCGGTCGGAGGGCGAGGTCGGCCGCGAGGGCGTCGCGATCGACTCGCTCGAGGACATGCAGACGCTCTTCCGCGGCATCCCGCTGGGCGACGTCTCGACCTCGATGACGATCAACTCGCCCGCCGCGATCCTGCTCGCGTTCTACGTCGCGGTCGGCGAGGAGCAGGGCGTGCCGGCCGACAAGCTGCGCGGGACGATCCAGACGGACATCCTCAAGGAGTACATCGCGCAGAAGGAGTACATCTTCCCGCCCGAGCCGTCGATGCGGCTCGTCACGGACATGGTCGAGTGGTGTGCGACCGACATGCCGCAGTGGCATCCGATCTCGATCTCCGGCTACCACATCCGCGAGGCCGGGTCGACGGCAGCGCAGGAGCTCGCGTTCACGCTCCAGGACGGCTTCACCTACGTCGAGTGGGCGGTCGAGCGGGGCATGGACGTGGACGACTTCGCGCCGCGGCTCAGCTTCTTTTTCAACGCTCATCTCGACTTCTTCGAGGAAATCGCGAAGTACCGGGCCGCGCGCAGGATCTGGGCGCGGGAGATGCGCGACCGCTTCGGCGCCAAGAACCCGCGTTCCTGGCTGATGCGCTTTCACACGCAGACGGCGGGCGTGTCGCTGACGGCGCAGCAGCCGGAGGTGAACATCGTCCGCACCGCGATCGAGGCGCTCGCGGCGGTGCTCGGCGGGACGCAGAGCCTGCACACGAACTCGTTCGACGAGGCGCTGGCGCTGCCGACGGAGGACGCGGTACGGATCGCGCTCCGTACCCAGCAGGTGATCGCCCACGAGACGGGTGTGGTCAACACGAGCGATCCGCTCGGCGGCTCCTATTACGTCGAGGATCTGACGAACCGGCTCGAGGCGCAGGCGTATGAGTACTTCGACCGGATCGAAAAGCTGGGCGGCATGGTTGAGGCGATCAAACAGAATTTTCCGCAAAGAGAGATAGCAGATTCTGCCTTTCGCTATCAGGAGGAGGTCGAGCGGGGCGAGCGGGTCGTCGTCGGCGTCAATCGCTACGTGCTCGAGGACGAGACGCCGCTCGAAATCCTCAAGATCGACGCGGCGCTCGAGGGCCAGCAGATCGAACGCGTCACAGCGCTCAAGGGGCGCCGCGACTCGGCGAGGGTGGAACAGCGGCTCGCCGCGCTGAAGGACGCGTCGTCGCGGGAAGGCGTCAACCTGATGCCGGCGATCCTCGACGCCGCCCGCGACTACGTGACGATGGGCGAGATGTGCGACGCCTGGCGCGAGGTCTGGGGCATCTGGCGGGAAACGCCTGTTTTTTAGTCCCGCTTAACTCACACCTAACCCAACTGCACTACGGTACGTCTACGTTGGGTAACCGTGAGCGCCAGGGCCCGCCGCACCGCTTCGCTTCTTTCCGGCTTGATCCTCATCGCCGGCCTCGTGGCGTTCGCGGTCGCCTGGATCGGCGACACGGGCACATCGCAGGAGACTCAGCTTTCGAATCGGCCAGCTCAGATCTACACGCCGCGCAAGCAGGTGCCGCTCGACAAGGAGGCGCGCCAGGTCGCGGGCAGGTTCATCCTCACCGCCGTCGCGCGCGAGAACCTTGGTGCGTCGTACGACCTCGTGCACCCCGAGCTACGCCAGGGGATGACCCGGAAGGAGTGGTTGACCGGCAACATCCCGGTTGTCTACTACCCCGCGACCGCGCTCGAGACCGCCACGTTCAAGGTCGACGAGTCCTACGCGAACGAGGCGATCCTCGAGGTCGCGCTGCTGCCGAAGGACCCGGAGAAGGTGAAGCCGCAGATCTTCTACATCGGCCTCAAGAAGTCGGGTGCAGGGACGGCGGCCCGCTGGCGCGTGAACTACTGGGTCCCGCGCGCAGCGCCGGCAGTGCCCAACGCCCGGGATTAGCGTGGGGCGGCTCTCGTCGCCTCGGTTCCGCAGGCGACTGCTGAAGGTCAGCGTGTTCTGCGCGGTCGTGGCCTCTGGCGCTCTCGTCAGCATCTTCTACTGGAACACGGCGACCGTCGTGGAGACGCCGCTGCACGGCCGGGCGCAGCTCTACGTGCCGCCGATCCCGATCGAGATGGCGCCTGCCGAGCGCCGCGAGGTGATCGCGACGGCAGCCCGCTTCGTTCGCACGGCCGTACGACGTGACCACGCCGAGCGCGCGTACGAGCTCGTCGGGCCGAACCTGCGCGCCGGGACAGCGCGGGAGGATTGGGTCGGCGGCGACATCCCGGTCGTGCCGTACCCGGTCGACGACGCACGCTGGCAGTTCGACTACTCCTATGTGGACGAGATCGGGCTCCAGGTGGCCGTGTTCCCGGAAGCCGGGGCAAACGTGCGGCCGATGGTCTTCGACATGTCGTTGCGCTCGTTCGGCGACGGGCCGAAACGACGCTGGCTCGTCGACTCCTGGGCGCCGCGCGGCGGCGGCGGCGGCAGCGCCCGGCCGAGCCGAGCCGACGGCTCGCCGTTCCAGGTCGACCTGAAGACGCCGGAGCTCGCCTCCACGCGTCTCGGCACCGGTTGGCTGCTCGTGCCCGCGGGTCTGATCGGACTCGCGCTGGTCGTACCCGCCGCCCTCATCGTGCTCGAGCGCCGGCGGTCCCGCCGTGCGGAGCGGGCGTTCGACGCTTCGCGCTCGGCCTAGAGCTCGAGCTCGAGCCCGTCGTGCGCGAGCTCGCCGCTCGGCGTCGGCAACTCGTCCGGTCGATGGGTGAGCAGCACGCGCTTCGCCTCCGCCCCTGCGGAAGCCGCCTCACCGGGATCGAGGTGACCGCGGGAGACTCCATCGAGATCGCCTCGCTCGAGCGTCGCCTCACAGACGAAGAGGTCGGCCGAGCGCGCGAGCTCGTCGAGGGCAGCGCACGGTCCGGTGTCGCCCGAGTAGGCGAGAACACCGTCACCTTCGACGCGAAATCCGTAGGCGTCGATGTCGTAGTGCACGACTCGCCGCGGGGTCACGGTGAGCCCAGCTGCCGCGAACGGGATCCCTTGCTCGTACTCCGACACCTTGAAGGCGCGTTCGAGCATGTCCTCGTTGCCGAGGCGGTCGAGGATCGGCCGAAGCTCCGCCACGCTGCCGGGCGGCAGCCAGAGCGTCGGCTTCGGCGCTGCGCGTCCGGGACCGAACAGGCTGCCCCAGACCCACGGTATGAGATCGCCCCAGTGATCGAGATGGAGGTGCGTGATCGCGATCGCCTCCACCGCCGGCCAGGGCTCGCGCAGACGGAGCTTTGCAAGCACGCCCGGCCCGCAGTCGAGCAACAGGCGCTCGTCGACGAGGTACCCGGAGCAGGCGCCGCCGGGGTTCGGCCAGGCGGGGGAGGAGCCGATGACGTTGAGCTTCACCGCCCTATACTTGCCGACGGCATGGCCCGGAAGATCAGAGTGGTGATCGCGAAGCCCGGCCTCGACGGTCACGACCGGGGCGCGAAGATCATCGCCCGCGCCCTGCGCGACGCGGGGATGGAGGTGATCTACACCGGTCTCCACCAGACGCCGGAGCAGATCGTCGAGACCGCGATCCAGGAGGACGCCGACGCCGTCGGGATCTCGATCCTCTCCGGCGCGCACATGACGCTCGTGCCGCGGATCCTCGACGGGCTCAAGGAGAACGGGGTCGAGGACGTCCTCGTCGTCGTCGGCGGCACGATCCCCGTGGACGACGCCGACGAGCTCAAGGGAAAAGGTGTCGCGGCGGTCTTCACGCCGGGCGCGCCGACGAGCGAGATCGTCGACTTCCTGCGCACGAAGATTCCCGTCTAACGGCCGTTTCGGACGTGTCTGGGGACTGTCCCCAGAACTCCGGTGGTCGGAAGGACAGGTCCCGTTACGGCTTGACGACGACGCGGGACGCGGCCAGCGCGCCCTTCAAGCCTGACTGAGCGGCGAACGTCACCTTGGCCGGTTCCGTCCAGACCGTGATCGGCAGACCCTTCGTCAGAAGCTCGAGTGTCGGGAAGGGCGAGAGCCCCGCCGCGACAGCCACACCCTCGATCGACGCCGACTCGGGAACGAACACCGGCACCTTCTGCCCGGGCTGCTTGACCTTCCGGCCGCCGGGCCACTGGCGAACCTGCTCGACGTTCAGTTGGAGATCCTCGCCGGCCGCATTCGCGACCTTGCCGGTCAGCGCGAGCGTGAATGTCGTTCCCACCTGGGCGGAGAAGAGGAGCCGGCGTGCCTGGCCGAGGTAGGGGAACGGGTTGACGGCCCCACCGCCACCCGGATGCACCTCGAAATGGACGTGCGGGCTACCTGCGTTGGCGTCGCCCGAGTCGCCGTTGTAGCCGATCACCTGTCCGGCCGCGACCCTGGCGCCGTTCTTGAGTCCCTTTGCGTACGCGACCCCGGCGATGCATGAACCCTGGTTGTCGTTCCCCATGGTCAAGTCGTTGTTCAGGTGGATATAGAGATACTGCGTCCCGCTCTTGCCGTTCAGGTAGAGCATGCAGCCGGCACGCGCGGAAGTCGTGTGGAACTTGACCGTCCCTGCCTCGGCGGCGAGTACGAGCGCCTTGCGCGGCGCCATGATGTCGTTCCCCTCGTGGCCGCCCTGGCCGCGCGGGTCGCCGAAGTCGTCCTGATAGGACGACTCGCCGAGCACCGGGAACACGATTTGCGGCGCTTTCGCCGCCGGCGACGCGGCCGCTGCACCTGCGCTCAGCAGGAGTGCGATCACGGTGAGGAGTGCTCCTCGGGCTGTCGGCCGGTGAAAGGTCATGAGTTCCGGTTCGCGCTCGAAGGGCGGAAGCCTAGCATGATCTACGGAGAATATTGTTCGAAACGATTAAAACCTCCCACGACCGTTCCTCCGAAGCCTGATCGCCGCGCATCGTTAGAGTCGGGCGCGATGAAGATCGCCGTCTGCGTGAAGGAGGTGCCGGACGCGACCGCTCACAAGCGGATCGACCCGGGCACCAAGCGCCTCGACCGCTCCGGTGAGGGCGCGCTCAACTCGTTCGACGCGAACGCGGTCGAGGAGGGACTTCGGCTCCGGGACGCATCCGGCGAAGGCGAGGTCGTGGTCGTTTCGATGGGTCCCGAGCGCGCGCTCAACTCGTTGCGCAAGGCGCTCGCGATGGGCGCCGACCGGGCAGTGCTGATCGCCGACGCCGGCGCCGCGGGCTCCGACCTCGTCGCAACCTCCCTGGCCCTCGCGAAGGCGCTCGAGCGAGAGCAGCCCGATCTCGTTCTCTTCGGGCAGCAGTCGTCCGACTCCGACGGCGCCGTTCTCTGGGCCGCCGTTGCGGAGCGGCTCAAGCGCCCGGTGATCTCGCAGGTCGCGGAGCTGACGCTCGACGGCGGCTCGCTGACCGGCAAGCGCCAGACCGAATTCGGCTACGACGTCATCCGCGCACCACTGCCGGCCGTCGTCGCAGTCGCCGACTCGATCAACGAGCCGCGCTACCCGTCGCTCAAGGGAATCATGGGCGCCAAATCGAAGCCGCAGGAGACCGTGTCGCTCGCCGACCTGGGTGTCGACGCCGGTAGCGCGGGGGAGCAGGGGTCGCGCACCGAGGTGCTCGCGCTCGGTGATCCGCCGCCGCGCGGTGAGACCCGGAAGATCGAGGACGACGGCAGCGGCGCCGAGCAGATCGTCGCATTCCTCGCTGAGAAGAGACTCATCTGATGAGCACACTTGTCTTCCTCGAGCATCACGGCGACGAGCTCCAGAAGGGGTCGTTGGCGGTGCTCTCGAAGGCTGCCTCCCTCGGCGCGGGCGACGTCGCCGGGGTGATCGTCGGCTCAGGCCTCGACGGGCTCGCGGAGCAGGCCGGCAAGTATGGCGCCGCGACCGTGTACCTCGCCGACGATCCGCGACTCGAGGCGCCTCTGCCGCAGCCGCGCGTCGACGCGATCGCGCAGCTCGTCACCGAGCGCGGGTTCGACACCGTCCTCTTCGGCCAGTCGATTCTCGCCGCGGACATTGCCGCCGGGCTCGCTGCGAGGCTCGACGCGGGTCTGAACTGGCAGCTGACGGACATCGCCTTCGACGGCGACGCGCTCGTCGGCAAGCAGGCTGCGCTCGCCGACTCCGTGGTCGTCGATGTCGGCTGGACCTCGACGCCGCGGATCGGACTCTTCCGCTCCGGCGCCTTCGACCCGAGCGAGCAGACGGCCGCCGGGGCCGTCGAGCGCTTCGAGCCTCAGCTCCAGGAATACTCGCTCGCCGCGGAGATGGTCGAGCAGGCGCACGCCGAGGAGAGCGGCCCGTCGATCGAGGACGCGAAGGTGATCGTCGCCGGTGGCCGCGGCCTCGGTGAGCCAGAGAAGTTCGCGCTCGTCGAGGAGCTCGCGAAGGCGCTCGGCGGCGCGGTCGCGGCAACGCGAGCCGTCGTCGACGCAGGCTGGTATCCGTACTCGGCGCAAGTCGGTCAGACCGGCAAGTCGGTCTCACCGGGCCTCTACGTGGCGTGTGGGATCTCCGGCGCGATCCAGCACAAGGTCGGGATGCAGAGCTCGAAGACCATCGTCGCGATCAACAAGGACCCGAACGCGCCGATCTTCGAATTCGCGGACCTCGGCGTCGTCGGCGACCTGCACGCGATCCTGCCGAAGCTGACCGAGCTCCTCCAGGCCCGGAAGTCGTGAGAGTCCGGCCCGCCGACTACCCGCCGCCGTTCTCGGCCTCCGAGGTGATCGCGGCCCCGACCGATCCGGCGCACGAGCGGATCGAGGTCGGCGTGTTGATCGTCGGCGCCGGCCCCGCCGGGCTCGCCTGCGCGATTCGCCTCGGCCAGCTCCTCGAAGAGTCGCCCGACACCGCGGCGCGCCTCGGCGACGTACCGGTCGCCGTGGTCGAGAAAGGGAAGGCTCCGGGATCACACCTCCTTTCCGGCGCCGTCCTCAACCCGCGCGCGATCCGCCGACTCTTCAAGGGCCGTCTCGGGATGGAAGACGTGCCGAGCTACGGCGAGGTGCACGGCGAGGCGGTCTACGTGCTGACGAAGGGCACGTCGCTGCGCATTCCGCCGCCGCCGACGATGCGGAACCACGGCAACTGGGTCGTCTCCGTCTCGCAGCTGGCGCGCTTCCTCGCCGAGCAGGCCGAGGCCGCTGGCGCGGCCATCCTCCCCGAGACGGACGCGCAGAAGCTGCTTGTCGCCGACGGCCGCGTGCAGGGCATCAGGACGGGCGACAAGGGCCTCGGCCGGGACGGCAAGCCTCTCGGCGCGCACGAGCCCGGCTCCGACATCGTCGCGAAGGTGACCGTCCTCGCCGAGGGCACGCAGGGCCACCTGACCGGCGCCGCGATCGACCGCTTCGGTCTCGAGGGCGGCCAGCCGCAGATCTGGGCGCTTGGCGTCAAAGAGGTGTGGAAGGTGCCGAAGCCGCTCCACCACATCGTCCACACGATGGGGTGGCCGCTACGCAAGCGCGCCAAGTACGGCGAGTTCGGCGGCTCCTTCATCTACCCGATGGGCGAGGACATGATCTCGCTCGGCTTCGTCGCCGGGCTCGAGTCTCGCGACGTCGAGTTCTCGGTCCACGACGTGCTGCAGGAGCTGAAGACGCACAAGCTCGTCCGCAAGCTCTTGCGCGACGGCGAGCGGATCGCCTGGGGGGCGAAGACGATCACCGAGGGCGGCTACCACGCGCTCCCGAAGCGCTTCAACGCGCCGGGGCTCCTGCTCGCCGGGGAGAGCGCCGGACTCGTGAACGTGCCGACGCTGAAGGGGATCCACTATGCGATCGAGTCGGGGATCATGGCCGCTGAAGCGCTCTTCCGCTCGCTTCAGCCCGGTGAGGCGCCCTCCCGGATGGGCGCGCTCGACTCGTACGACGCCGAGCTGCGCTCGAGCTACGTGCTCGACGACCTACGCGAGGTTCGGAACATGCGGCAGGTCTTCGACAAGGGCTTCTTCATCGGTGGGGCGCTCGCGAGCGCGATGACCGTGACGAAGGGAAAGCTGCCTCCGAAGGACTTCGCGAGCGAGGCGAACGCCGACCGCACCCTGATTCGGACCGACCGCGCGGCGCGGTACCCCAAGCCTGACGGGAAGCTCACGTTCGACAAGCTCTCGTCCGTCTTCCTCTCCGGCAACCGGACCCGGGACGACCAGCCGAGCCACATCAGGATCGAGCGGATGGTTCCGAAGGACCTCGGCGATGCGTGGGTGCACATGTGTCCCGCGCAGGTCTACGAGGTCGGCGCGCCTGACGCCGAGGGCATGGTGCACGTCGACGTGACTCCGTCGAACTGCGTCCAGTGCGGCGCGATCACCGCCAAGGGCGGGCGCCTGACCCCGCCCGAGGGCGGCTCGGGCCCCGAATACACGCTGACCTAGTAACAGTCTGTTACTTGGTGCGGGCGCGCCAGGCTTCCGTCAGCGCGATCCGCTTCTCGACGGAGGGGTGGCTGTCGAAGAGCACGTACGACCAAGCAGGCGGCGAGGGGTCGTTCAGCGACTCGACGGTGAAGTTCTCGAAGAGGGCGGCGGCCGAGTCCGGATCGCGGGTCGTCTCGAGCGCGACCCAGTCCGACTCCTGCTCCATATGGCGCGAAATCGCGTTGTAGACGGGCGTCGAGAGCAGTTCGAGGACGACGATCACGAGCAGCGAGAGCGGCACCGCGGCCGGACTGGCCATACCTCCGCGGCGACGCGTCGCGACTGCGATCAGCCAGGCGCCGGGAAGCGCGAAGAGCGCGTACCACGCGATCCCCTCCGGGAGGTGATTGCGAGAGTGGTGGGCGAGCTCGTGCGCGAGCACGACCTTCACCTCGCCGTCGCTGAAGCGCCCGTCGAGGAGCGTGTTCCAGAAGACGATCTTCTTCGTCGGGCCGAGCCCGGTTGCGTAGGCGTTGGGGGCGCTCGTGAAGTCGGCCACGTCTTCCTGCGCGACCTCGATCGGCTCGATCCCCTGTTGCTCTGCGTACGCAACGGCTGCCCGTTCGAGGTCGGGGCGGTCGAGCGGCTCGGTGGCCGAGAGGTACGGGAAGATGAACGAGAACAGCACCCCGAGGCCGACGAAGAACGGCGCCGCGGCGACCCACCAGCGGCGCGGGAACTTTCCGGCCAGCGCCATCACGACGACGAGCGCGAACGAGATGAAGAGAAACTCGGCGCCGAGCTCGAACCAGTTCGCGAAGAGCGTTTCGACGTAGCCCGCATCGGTCTGGTCGTACCGGCGGTCCCACCAGACCTCGGCGAGACGGAACGGGACTTGCGAGATCCACACGAGCGCGAGGCCGATCATCCCGAGCAGCATTCCGGTGCCGATGCGGCCGGCGGCCGACTCGCGGACGAAGCGAACGCCCTTCCGCGCGTAGACGACGAGCACGGCGATCAGCACGAGCTGTGAGACGACGAACTCGATCCGGAAGAAGGTCTCGTAGCGCTTCGAACGGTCGATCACCTCCGGGTCGATCCGTTGAGCGACGTCCACATCGGGGAGCTCGAGACCAGACGGCACTCGGGTCCCCCAGAGGAGGTAGGCCGCCGTGGCCCAGAGGCCGGTGAGGACGAGACCGCCGACGATGCGGGCGGCCGCGCGGCGACTCGTCAGTGAACTGTCTCCTCTGGAGCGACGAAGGGCTCCGGCTTGGGCTCCGGTTCCGCGGGAGGTCGCAGCGCCGGGCTCGCATGGGGATACGCGTCGGTGACGACGAGCCAGTAGGCGTTCGTCTGGGCGAGGTAGCGGACGGAGGTCGCGCCTAGGTTGCGCAGGCCGCGCGGCATGCGCCCGGTGGCGAGCGCCGCAAACCAGCCGAGGATGCCGACGACGACGAGGACGAAGCTGAGCGCGCCGGAGAGAAAGAACGCGGGCAGCGAGAGGAAGAAGCGGAAGAAGGTGACCAGCCGTTTTTGCGGCTCGGGCGGTCCGATCGTGACCCCGGCCGGGTAGCCGGCCCTGCCGGTGAAGCCGGGGAACGGGTTCGCGACGAGGAAGACGAAGGCGGTCACCTGCGTGTAGTAGCGGGTGTATGCCGCGAGGAACCGGTGCAGCGGCCCGGCCGAGCGGCCGCGAATGAGCGCGACGAGCCAGTTTGCGGACGAGGCCAGGATCGCGGCGATGCTCCAGAGCGCGAGCCAGAAGAAGTGCGGGAATGCGAGCAGCAGGCGGAAGAAGACAGTCAGCCGGGAGCGGCGACCGTCGTCCGTCAGGTCGAGCTCGATCGGATGGGCGGGAAGCTCCCACTCGGGCCCGAGGGCCTCAGGGTCGGCGTTCGGGTAGCGCTCCGTGAGGAGGAGTACGTAGGCGTAGGCCTGAGCGGTGTAGCCGAGCCCGTAGGCGCCGAGGTTGCGCAGTCCGCCGGGCATCCGGCCGAGCGCCATCGCCGCGAACCAACCGAAGAACGCGCAGAGGGCGGCGACGCCGCCGACGCCGCTCGAGGTGAACCACTGGGCGTTAGCGGCTCCGTCGCTCTGGCCGCCCGTGTAGCTGCCGCCGCCGAAGCCGGAGCCGAGCGTGGCTGCGAGGAGCAGGGCCGGAATCGCGAGCAGCAGCCGGATTGCGATCTTCCACCGCGGCTGGCGTTCGCCGTGCGGAATCTCGATGTCGACCGGGTAGCCCGGATCGCCGGTGAAGCCCGGATAGGGGTTCGCGGCGAGCGCAAGATAGGCGCCCAGGTGCGTGACGTAGCGGACGTAGGCCGCGAGAAACCCGTGCAGGTTGTTCGGGAGCCGTCCGGTAACGAGAGCTGCGAACCAGCCTGCGATCGCTGCGAAGAACGCCACGACCGACCAGAGCACGACAAAGATGAAGTGCGGGATCGCGAGCAGCAGCCGGAAGAAGACCGTGAGGCGCGATCGGCGCAGGTCGTCCGTGACCAGGAGCCGGATCGGGTGGTCGCTCACCGGCCGGAGTCTACGATGCGCGGGTGCCGGTGACACGTGACGACGTGATCGCGGCGGCGGAGTGCATCCGCGGCCGCGTCCATCGAACGCCGACCTTTACCTCCCGCACGCTCGGCGAGGACATCTGGCTGAAGGCCGAGCTCTTCCAAAAGACCGGCTCCTTCAAGGCGCGCGGCGTGCTGAACAAGCTCGCATCGCTCGGCGCCGAGGAGAAAGCGCGCGGTGTGATCGGGATCTCGGCGGGCAACCACGCGCAGGCGCTCGCGTGGGGCGCCGCGTCGGAGGGAATCGACTGCCTCGTCGTCATGTGGGCGAGCGCGAGTGAGGCGAAGATCGCCGCGACCCGCGGGTACGGCGCTTCCGTCGATCTCGACGCGACCGACCCCACCGGCGCCTTCGAACGGCTCGACGAGTTGATCACCGAGACGGGGCGGACGCTCGTGCATCCGTTCGACGATCCCGTCGTCCTCGCGGGCGCCGGCACGGTCGCGCTCGAGCTGCTCGAGGACGCACCTGACGTGGAGACGATCGTCGTCCCGACCGGTGGCGGCGGCCTCGTCGCCGGCATCGCCGCTGCCGCACCCGACCGCCGCGTGCTCGCGGTCGAGCCGGACCGGTCGACCGCCGTGCACGACGCCCTGGCGGCCGGCAAGCCGGTTTCGGTTACTCCCAACTCGATCGCGGACGGTCTTTCGGCGCCGTTTGCCGGCGGGAAGGCGCTCGCTGTCCTCCAGGCGAACGCGGTCGAGAGCGTTCTCGTCACCGAGGCCGAGATCGAAGAGGCGTTTCGATTCCTCTACGGACGCGCCAAGCTCGCCGTCGAGCCGGCCGCCGCGGTCGGCGTTGCAGCCGTGCTTACGGGGAAAGCAGGGAGCGGAAAGCTGGGCGTTGTTGTCTCAGGTGGCAACGTAGTGGCAGAAACTGCCTCTGCTATCCTGGCTCGGCGATGAAGACCGGAATCCATCCTGAGTACGTAGCCACACACGTCCGCTGCTCCTGCGGTACCGAGTTCGACACCCGGTCCACGCAGGCCGAGATCCACGTCGACGTCTGCTCCGCCTGCCATCCGTTCTACACCGGCAAACAGAAGCTGATGGACGCGGGCGGTCGGGTCGAGCGCTTCCAGCGCCGCCTCGAGAAGGCCGGCGGCGCGCGCCGCGGCTAGTTCGCCTTGAGTAACAACATCGGGGGCCAGGCAGTCCTGGAGGGCGTGATGATGCGCAGCCCGTCCATGTGGGCCGTCGCCGTGCGAAAGCCGGACGGCGAGATCGCGGAGGTCGTGAAGGAGATCACCTCGCCGATGGCGCGGAGGCGCGTCTTCCGCCTGCCGGTGATCCGCGGCGTGATCGCCCTCGGCGAGTCGCTCGCGATCGGGTTCCGTGCGCTCGCGATCTCGGCCAACTACGCGGCGCAGGATCCTGACGCAGCGGAGGGCGAGGTGCAGACCGAGATCTCGCGCGGGCAGATCCTCTTCTCGTTCGCGATCGCGATCGGCTTCGCGCTGATGCTCTTCAAGGTGACGCCGGCGTTGATCACGAGCTGGCTTCCGATCGACACGACGGGAGCGTTCGTCGTCGTCGAGGGCGTGATCCGCGTCTGCATCTTCCTGCTCTACCTGCTGCTGATCTCGCTGCTGCCCGACCTCCGGCGCGTGTTCCAGTACCACGCGGCCGAGCACAAGGCAATCAACGCCTACGAGGACGGGGCAGAGCTCACGCCCGAGAACGTGCAGAAGTTCAGTTTGATCCACCCGCGTTGCGGAACAGCGTTTTTGCTCTGGGTGATGGTGATCGGGATCTTCGTTTTCGCTTTCGTCGGCCAGCCGGCGTGGTACTGGCTGATTCTGAGCCGGATCCTGCTGCTGCCGGTGATCGCCGGGATCGCCTACGAGCTGATTCGCTTCGCGGGCAAGCACTCGGACAATCTGTTTTTGATGACGCTGCTTGCGCCCGGACTCTGGTTGCAGCGGCTGACGACGCGGCAGCCGTCGCTCGACCAGATCGAAGTCTCGATCCGTGCGCTCCAGGAGGTGCTCGGCCGTGAGGGCGGGTTCACCGCGGAGGAGCGCAAGGTCGAGGTCATGGCCTAGGGGACGGTCTAGCGGTGCCGCGGATCGTCCGTGAGGCCGCCGTGGCGTGGGAGGGGTCGCTCTCCCGCGGCTCGGGCGTCGCGACTGCCGGAACTGCTGCGTTCCAGCTTCCGATCGACCTTCCCTCGCGGGTCGGTGATCCCGGCGGGAAGACGAGTCCGGAAGAGCTGCTCGCGGCAGCGCACGCAGGGTGTTATGCGACCTCGCTCGCAGGGGAGATCGCCACCGCTGGCGGCACCGTCGAGCGGCTCGACGTCCGTTGCTCGGTGACGATGGACGAGGTCGCCGGCAAGGGTCACCTGATCGTCTCATCGGCCCTCGACGTGCGCGGCCGCGCCGCTGGAATCGACCAGGCGGGCTTCGAGCGCGCAGCCCATGCGGCCGACGACGGCTGTCCGTTCTCCGCGCTGATCCGGGCGAGTGCGACCGTCTCAGTTCGGGCAACCCTCGAGAGCTAGGAGCTGACGCGGCGACAGAGCGGCATGCGAGCGTGACGTGGAACGGCGACCTGATGAGCGGGTCGGGAGCGATCGACGAAGTCGGCTCGGGCGCCTTCGGCCCGACCGCGTGCCGTCAGAGGTCGAGTACCAGGCCCCACTCGTGGCTCGAATCGGGGTCGTCGTGGACTCGCTCGCCGACGACGCGCGCGCCGAGCCGCTGATAGAGACGGTGTGCATCCTCGAAGCGCTTGTCCGACCAGATCTCGAGCTGCGATTGGCCAGCTTGTCGCGCCGCCTCGACGACGGCAGCAAGGAGGGCTGACCCCACCCCGGTGCCGCGCGCCGCTCGCAGGACGTAGAGCCGCTCCAGCGATCCCCGCGTCGAGAACCCGGCCGTACCGACGATTCGCCCCTCCAGCTCGG
>JALYRA010000059.1 GCA_030855545.1 Actinomycetota bacterium
CCCGTTGCTCCCGTCGCGCCGCGCGGTCCCGCCGGCCCGGTCGCACCGGCAGGGCCAGGCGCTCCGATCGCACCGGTCGGGCCGGCCGGGCCGGTTACCCCCGGTATGCCCTGCACGTTCCAACGCAAGGGCACCTCGTCGCCCTTGCAGCTGAAGCCGGGCGCAGGCACGCGCAAGACGCCTGTCGACTTGTTCCGACACGCGCTGATTACGTCGTCCGCGAGAACGTTCTCGAGCGTCGCGCCAGCGGCGCCGGCGAGCGCGAGGGTTGCGACTGCGACCGCGCTCGCGCGCAACGCCCGCCGCCGGGATGGTGCCTTCATGGAGCCTCCTTGTGAGCTGGAGACCTCGTGGTACCTGCGGCCCGAGCACGCGCCTAGTGTCCGAAACGGCCCCACCCGTCTCGAACAGACGGTTCTGCGCGCGAATTTGCACACACTCGACACACTTCCGTGATCGAAGTCAGCTTCCAGCTCCCCGACCCACGCCGGCGCCTGGCAGCGGTCCGACTCGCGCACGAACTACGCGACCGGCTCCCGCACGAGCTCACGCGCCGCGGCCGCGGCTGGGAACTCACCGCACCGGCGCCTGACGTCGCGCGCTTCGAGTACCAGCTCGAGTTGATCGACAAGGACGGCTCGAGCGAATGGATCGTCGATCCCGCCAACCCGAAGACGGCGAGCGGCCCGTGGGGCGACAAGTCGGTCTGGGAGGCGCCCGGCTACGAGCCCCCGGAGTGGGTGACCGCCGAGCCGGCGACCGCCCCCGAGGCGGTCACGATCCCGAGCCGGATCCTCAAGACCGCGCTCCCGGCCCTCGTCTGGGCGCATCCCGATGCGACCGACCGCAGTCCGATGCTGGTCGCCCACGACGGGCCGGAGTACGTCGAACACTCGGCGCTCCTCGCCTACCTCCGCACCCTGCCCCCGCTCCGCGCGATCCTGCTCGGCCCGGTCGACCGAAACGAGACGTACTCCGCCTCGGCGAAGTACGCGCGCGCGCTCGCCGAGGACATCCTTCCCCAGCTGCCGCCGGCGCCCGCGCGGATCGGGCTCGGCGCCAGCCTCGGCGCGCTCGCGCTCTTCCACGCGCACCGGCGCCATCCCGAGAGCTTCGACGCGCTCTTTCTCCAGTCGGGCAGCTTCTTCAGGCGCGCCGACGCGCACGAGCGCTGGTTCGCGCGCTACGAGAGGATCGCGCGCTTCGTCGGCGGCGTCCACCGCAACCGGCCGGAGCGGACGATCCCGATCGTGCTCGGCTGTGGCACCGTCGAGGAGAACCTGCCGGCCAACCGCGCGCTCGAGGAGTCGCTCCGCAAGCGAGGCTACGACGCGCGCTTGCACGAGTTCCGCGACGGGCACAACTGGATCGCGTGGCGCGACTCCTTTCACCCCCACCTCCACCGACTGCTGCAGCGACTGACGTGAACACCCGCCACGTCTCTCTCTACTCACCGGCGATCGGAGCCGACGGCGCCGTGATCGCCTACGGGCACTACGGCCGGCCGCTGCTCGCGTTCCCGAGCCAGGAAGGGCCGGCGTGGCAGTACGAGGAGCGCGGGATGATCGACGCCGTCGGCGGGCTGATCGAGGCGGGCCGCGTCAAGGTCTACGCCGTCGACAGCTTCGACTCCGACAGTTGGTACCGCCAGGACCTGCCGCTCGAGGAGCGTGCCCGCCTGCACGGCCTCTACGAGGACTGGATCGTCAGCCAGGTGGTGCCGTTCATCCAGGACGACTCGGCGAGCCACGAGATCATGGTCACCGGCGTCAGCTTCGGCGCCTACCACGCGGCCAACTTCGCACTCCGGCGCGCCGACCTCTTCCCGCTCGCGATCTGCCAGAGCGGTGTCTACGACGTCTCGGTCGTCGCCGACGGCGAGCGTGGCGATGCTCTCTACTTCAACAACCCGGCCGACTACGTCTCCCACCTCGGCGGCGACCATCTCGACTGGCTGCGCGGCCACGTCAACCTCGTGCTGATCGCCGGCCAGGGCTCCTGGGAGGACTCGACCGGCGCGCTCGAGAGCACGCGGCGCTTCGCAGGCCAGCTCGCCGAGAAGGCGATCAACCACGAGCTCGACGTCTGGGGTCACGACTCGCCGCACGACTGGCCCGCGTGGCGCGCGCAGATCGCACATCATCTTCCCCGGTTCGTATGAGCGCGAAGAAGACGCATCTCGTCGGGCTCCTGCTCGGCACCGAGGAGGACTGGCCGCAGGCGTTCGAGCACCTGCTCGCGCAGGTCGGCCCGATCGAGCACGGCGGCGAGACGCACAAGCTGACCTCAGAGCGGATCACGAACGAGCCGTTCGACCTCCGCTCCAAGCCGCGCTACTCGCTCGTGATCGACCGGCTCGGCTGGTGGTACACCGTCCCGCGCGAGTGGCTGAAGAAGGTCTCGCTGATGGACGACGTCTATCTCCTGAACAACCCGTTCACGTTCCAGGCGATGGAGAAGCACTCGGCGTACTGCGCGATGATGCGGCTCGGGCTGAACGTGCCGGAAACGTGGCTGATCCCGCACAAGAGCCCGCCCGCGAACGAGCGCTTCCAGCCGACCGCCGAGCGCTACAACCTGCCGTTCGACCTTGAGGAGATCGCCGCCAAGGTCGGCTTCCCGCTCTACATGAAGCCGTTCGACGGCGGCCAGTGGGTCGGCGTCACGCGCATCCGTGACGCCACCGAGCTGCACGCCGTCTACGACACCTCGGGCGAGCGGCTGATGCACCTGCAGGCGTCGGTCGAGGACTTCGACGTCTTCGCGCGCAGCCTCTCGATCGGCGCCGAGACGATGGTGATGCACTTCGAGCCCGACCGGCCGATGTACGACCGCTACCAGGTCGACCACGACTTCCTCGAGCCCAGCACCGGCGACGAGGTCGTGACGATCAGCCGGCTCGTCAACGCGTTCTTCCGCTGGGAGTTCAACTCCTGCGAGACGATCGTCAAGGACGGCGTCGCCTCCCCGATCGACTACGCGAACGCCTCGCCGGACGTCGCGCTGACGAGCCTGCACTACTACTTCCCCTGGGCGATCCGCGCGCTCGTCCGCTGGACGGCGTTCTGCTCGGCGACCGGCAGGCGGATGCGGATCAACCAGTCGACGCGCGACTACTTCGAGATCGGCGACCGGGAAGATCTCACCTACGAGGAGAAGCTCGCGGGGTACCGCAAGCTCGCCGACGCGTACTTCCAGATCGACGAGTACACCGAGTTCTGCGCAGCGACACTCCCGCATCTCGACGAGGTGCTCGTCGACTGGGTCGAGGGGCCTGACTTCGACCGGTTACTCGTCGAGACGGTGACCTCGACCTTCCCCGCGCACGAGCGGGAGCACTTCGTCGCCCACTACCGCGGGCTCCTCGCCGCCTGGGCGAAGGATCAACACAGCGCGTGAGCCGTGAGTACGTGCTCGAGCGGACGCAGGTCGTCCCGGTCTCGATCGAGGAGGCGTTCGCGTTCTTCGCCGACGCGCGCAACCTGGAACGGATCACGCCGCCCTGGTTACGCTTCCGGATCGTCGACGCGCCGGACGAGCTCGGCCTCGGTGCCCGGCTGCGCTACCGGCTGTCGCTCTACGGGATCCCGATCCGCTGGCGCACCGAGATCGTCGAATGGACGCCCCCGCGCGGCTTCACCGACGTCCAGCGCCGTGGGCCTTTCCGGCTCTGGGAACACACGCACCGGCTCGCACCGGTCGAGGGCGGAACCGAGATCTATGACCACGTCCGGTACGGCCTCTTCTTCGGTCCACTCGGCGCGCTCATCCGGCGGGTGCTCGTGCGCGGCTGGGTCGAGGCGATCTTCGACTACCGCGCCGAGGTCGTCGGCGAGCAGATCACCGGAGCGCCCGCTTCGCCGCCTCGTCGAACGACGTGAGCTCGAACGGCAGCAGCTCCCGGATCCGCTCCTCGCGGGCGACGGTCGGGTTGCGCAAGCCCTCGACGAGCGGGCGCGCCACCGACGCGTCCACCGGTGTCACGAGCTGGAGCCACAGCGACGAGAGACGCGGCGTCAGCAGAGGCACCTCCACGATCATGGGCCGGCGGCCGCGCAGCTTTGCGATCCGCTCGATCATCTGCCGATAGGTCATCACCTCCGGTCCACCTGCGTCGTACGACTCCCCTTTCGCCTCCTTGTTCCCGCAGACTCCCGCGAGGTAGCGGGCGACGTCGTCGAGCGCGATCGGCTGCGTCGGGGTCGAGACCCAGCTCGGCGTGATCATTGCGGGCAAACGGTCGACGAGCGCCAGGATCGTCTCGAACGCAGCGCTGCCCTTGCCGACGACCATCGCCGCGCGCAACGTCGTCACTGGCACGCCTTCCGACGCGAGCACCTCTCCCGTCTCGCGGCGGCTGCGTAGATGCGCGGAGGCATCCTCGCCCTCTGCTCCGAGGCCGCCGAGATAGACGATCTGGCCGACCCCCGCCTGCGCGGCCGCACGGGCGACATTCGCCGCGGCCTCGCGGTCCTGCCGCTCGAAGTCGCGCGATCCGAGCGAGTGGACGAGGTAGTACGCGACATCGGCGCCGTCGAGTGCCTGCTCCAGCCCGGTGCCTTCGGCGACGTCCGCCTCCGCCCAGCGAACATCGGGTTCCTGGTCGCGTACCCCGCGGGAGACGGCAAGGACGTCGTGCTCGCCGGAGAGGAGCGGCAGCAGCGCCCGGCCAACGACCCCGCTCGCGCCGAACACCGTCACGTTCATGAGCGCGCCACCGGCGCCAGGAGTCCGAAGTAGCGCCGGCTCACTGCGGCGTGGAACGGGCTCTGGCCCTTCGCGTAGAGCGTCCCCGTCCACCAGGGCGCGCCGGCGCGGGCGGCGAGCCGCGGCAGGTACTCCTCGACCGTCACGCTCAGCTCGTGCTCGTCGCCCGCGGCGCGTTGCGCCAGCGTGACCGAGCCCCCGGCCCGCAGCGCCAGCAAACCACCCTGGATCGCATACCGGCAGCTGACCGTCCCGGGCGCGAAGACGAGCTCGGGTGAACCGAACGACAGCAACGTGGCACCACCGATGAGCTTCAGCTTGCCTCCGTCGTCGCGCCAGCTCGCGCGCACGCCGCCGCGGGTGAAGCGGTCGACCGCCTGCCAGTACGCGACGCCGAGCCAGCGCGCGCCCGACTCGGACGCCTCCACTGCGGGCTCCGCGACGAGGACGCGCTGGCGTGACTCGAAACCGCCCGACTCGAGGACCCGCTCGGTCGCCTCCCAGCCGCGCAAGTCGGTCATCGGACGGCCTGGTCGCGAAAGCGTGCGACCGCCTCCCGGTGATCGACGATCGGGTCGGGGTAGGCGTCGGTGTCGTACTCCGCCACGTAGCGACGAACATAGACGCCGTACGGGTCGAAGCGCTCAGCCTGCCTCTGCGGACTCAGCATCCGGTAGGGACGCGAGTCGGCCCCCGTGCCGGCGACCCACTGCCAGTTGCCCGTGTTGTTCGCGACGTCGCCATCGACGAGGTGCTCGAAGAAGTGCGCAGCCCCGGCGCGCCAGTCGATTCGCAGATGCTTGGTCAGGAACGAGCCGGTGACGAGCCGTGCCCGGTTGTGCATCCACCCCTCCCGGAGCAGCTGCCGCATTCCCGCATCGATGATCGGGTAGCCGGTGCGACCTTCTTTCCAGGCTTGCAGTGCCTCGTCGTCGTCCTCCCAGACAACCCCCCGCGGATGCATGTCGTTGCGAGCGAGCGAGGGCCGCGCGGCCAGCAGCTGGTGGTGGAAGTCGCGCCAGCAGAGCTGCCGCACGAACGCCTCCCCTTCGCCCGCGCGCAACGAGCGGTCGACGACCTCGCCGGGCGAGACACAGCCGAAGTGAAGATATGGGGAGAGCCCGGACGTCGCGTCGGCTGCGAGGTCGTCGCGCCGTTCCGCATATCGGGCCAACCCGTCGGGAATCCAGTCGTCGAGCCGCTCGCGCGCCGCCGTCTCTCCTCCGGGGGGCAGATCGAGAGCCGAGACGCCAGGAACGAGCTCGCTTCGCGCCGGCATCCTCCCCCACTCGATCCCGGCCCGAACGCGGATTCGCTCAGGAGCACCGAGGACGGGGCGGCGCTGCTCGAGCCGCCACCGCTGCCAGTAGGGAGTGAAGACGCGGAAGTGGTCGCTGCCGGACGGTGCGAGCTCGCCCGGCGGCACGACGGTCACGCCGGGAAACGTCTCCAGCGCGATTCGCGCCCCGGCGAGCGCGTGCTCGAGTCGACGCTCGCGCTCCTGCGCGTAGGCGGTCACGTCCTCGGAGATGTAGACCGCTTCCGCGCCCTGCTCGAGCGCGAAGCGCGCGGTCTCGGCGACGACGTCGCCGCGTCGGATCGCGAGGCCGCCGCCCCGCGACTCGAGCGACCGGCGCAGATCCTGCAGCGAGTCGAGCAGGAAGGCAACGCGATTGGGGGCGCCGAAGTTCGCGAGCAGCCGGTCGTCGAGTACGAAGAGCGGGACGACCCGCTCGGCCCTCTCCACGGCCTGCGCCAGCGCTTGCTGATCGTGTACGCGCAGGTCGCGGGTGAAGAGGACGACGACGGTGCGCATCACGCGAGGTAGGAGACGATCCGGTTCGTGAGGGCGGTCGCTGCCCGCAGCGTCTCGCCGTCCGCAAGCCGCGGCTCCTGCAGGTGCATGCGCGCGCCGGCGGCCAACTCGGGCGCCGGGCCGGAACAGATCCCGAGTGCGACGGTCGTCGCCGCCCGGACGAGCTCCGGCTCGGTGGTCCAGATCGCTTCGAAGACGCGCCGGCTGCCCGCGACGCGTGTCTGCCCCGGCCGCTCGGACGCGGCCAGACAGACGCTGAACGCCGGCGCGTCCCAGATGATCGCCCACTCCCGCTGCAGCGGAGACGTTCGCTCGAGCGGTATCTCGGCAGGAGCTCCAACCGGCTCGCGTACATCGTCGAAGTCGGCGAAGACCAACGATGCCGAGGCCGTCCTCCCGAGCTCTCGCCAGCGCGACTCGGCGGCGCGGTAGAAGCGCTCCCGCTGGAAGCTTCCGACCAGCACCGCCGGCTCGGCACGCTGCGTGCACTCGTCTTCGATCGCGTGGCTGATCGCGACGAGCGCAGCCTTGCGGGCGAGCCAGGGCGAGAGGTCCGGCCGGTGGCTGCGGAGGGCCGCGAAGAGCGACGTGTGCTGCGGCGCGGCGGCCGTGAGCGCGCGGGCGATCGCGGCCTCGAGCGACAGGCCCGACTCGCGGAGCCGCACAACCTGAGTTACCGCCTCGCAGTCCTGCGTGCCGTACCGCCGGTGCCCGCTCGCCAGGCGCTCCGGCCGCGGGAAACCGTGGCGCTCCTCCCACATCCGCAGCGTCGGCACGTTGACACCCGTGCGTCGTGCCATCTGTCCGATCGTCAGCAGCTCGTCCATAATCTCAACGTCATGTTTATCAAAACCTCAACGAAGAAAGGAGATCAACGGTTCGTCAATCGAAGATCAAGGAGGCACATGATGGCCCGGATCGAGGAAGCGATCGACGTCGAGGTTCCCGTCGAGACCGCGTACAACCAGTGGACGCAGTTTGAGGAGTTTCCCAACTTCATGGAGGGAATCGAGAGCGTTCGTCAGGTCGACGACACGCATCTGCGCTGGACGGCCGAGGTCGGCGGCAAGCGCGAGGAGTGGGACGCAGAGATCACCGAGCAGCATCCCGATCACCGCGTGGCCTGGACCGCCACGAGCGGTAAGGGCAATGCGGGCGTCGTCACGTTCCACCGGATCGAGGACGCGAAGACCCGCGTCATGGTGCAGATGGACTGGGAGCCCGAGGGCGTCACAGAGCACATCGGCGCGACGCTCGGGATGGACGGCCGCCGCGTCCAAGGCGATCTGAAGCGCTTCAAGGAGCTGATCGAAGGGCGCGGCAACGAGTCCGGCGCCTGGCGCGGCGACGTCGAGAACAGCAGCGACTAGCTCGCGAAAACGCTCCCCGGTCGTGCCTCTTGAATGCGACGTGGGCCGTGGAAGGATCGCAGCGGGGCGATCACGACCGGGGAGCGCACATGTTCGCCAACACGCAACTTCTGGGTGTCAAGTCGTCACTCGGCGACAAGCTGTCACTCGCTGGGTTCACCTGCGAGGAGGGGCTCTCGCAGCTCTTCACGCTCGAGCTCGACCTGGTCGCCGCGAACGAGGCCGGCGACGTCTTCGGCCCTCTCCTCGGCCGGCCGATCTCGGTGCAAGCCGGCTCGAGGCACTTCCACGGCATCTGCTCCCGCGTCAACCAGGGTGAGAGCAACGCCGGCTTCACCGCCTGCCGCGCGGAGGTCGTGCCCTCGCTCTGGCGGCTGACGCGGAACCGCAACACCCGCAGCTTCCAGAACATGTCCGTGCCGGACATCGCTCGACAGATCGCCGCCGATCACGGCCCGTGCGCTTCGACCCCGACGGCGAGCTCAGGCGCGCCCGCGAGAGTGTCGACGCGTGGGAGAAGTCCCAGCACGTCGCCCACCGGGAAGCTGACCCTGCGGGGACCACCACTTCGAGCTGCCGGGCAATCCGCTCGAGGCCTCGAGCCAGCTGCAGGAGTCGGTCGCCGCCGGCGGTGTCATGCATGTTCTGCGCAC